>CALNCD010000001.1 GCA_937874965.1 uncultured Erysipelotrichaceae bacterium
GTGCTGTTTTTGTTCAACACAGACCGGTATCCGCCTTTTCCATAGTGTAGCGCTTTGTTGATACGTGCAATCGTCGTAGAGCTCATTTTGGTTTTCTCGATGATTTGTTCGTAGGTTAATCCTTGGTTGAGCAGGATTGCGACCTCCATACGGTCACTGAAGTCATTGATTTCCTTCATTGTGCAGAGATCTTCCAGAAAGTTTTCACAGTCGCTCAGTGTTTCCAGTGAGAGCAATGCACGATAGAGCACTTCTTTTTTTTCGTCTTGGGTCATGGGATCACCTCTGCCACAACTGTACCATAGTTCAATGTACTCAGCAAGGGAGTTTATTGACACTGTGCAGTGAATTTGCTACTATCTAGTGAATAGGGAGTGGTCATGTGAAAACACATTTGTGTAAATTGAACCAATTTGAAAATCGTGTAAAACCGTTGATGTTCTGGGGTATTCCCTCATGAGTGATATCGATGGCTGGCTGCTTGGCAGCGGTCTGATTTGTTATTGTATTGCCGCAATCAGTTCAGGCGCTGAAGCTGCTTTGATGTTTCTGAATCAGAAAAAAGTTCAGGAGCTCGATCTGGATAATCCACGGATCAAGCGTCTTAATCGGCTGGCACAGGATTATGAGAAAACGATGCTTGCCCTCTTAATTGCCAAGAATCTGTTCTTTATCGTCGGAATGCTTTCTTTAAGTTCCATTGTTCTGGGAGAGTTCAGCGGTATTCTGTCTGGTGTTGTTCTCGCTTGCCTGGTCTTGGGGTCCATTTTATTTGTCTTGGTTACCCCTCGTCTATTTGCAAATTCACACTTTGAGCGTGCAGCCATTGGATTGAGTCGTTTTGTTCTTCTGATCAAAGGGGTTCTGACACCGCTGACTTGGCTTTTCTATCATTACCGTCGTTTTTTAATCTGGCTGTTTCATCTCAAGAAAGGTGTATCCATTACTGAACGTGAATTGCTGGATTTCCTGGATGAGGCGAATAAAGAGGGAACTATTGAAGAACATGAGCGGGATTTAATCCAGTCCGCGATCGAATTTGAAGATCTTCAGGTTGAAGATGTGCTTACACCGCGAGTAGATCTCGTCGCAATCAAAGATAATGCGAGTGCTGCTGAAATCGAAATGAAGTTTGTTGACAGTGGTTTCTCTCGGCTTCCGGTCTATGCTCAAGACATTGATCATATTATCGGTTTTATTCATATTAAGGATTTCTATCGCAAGATGATGCACCAGTCCATGTCCTTGAAGGAATGTCTGAAACCCGTTATTTATATTGCGCAGCAGATGTCGATTGCCAGTGTCTTGACGCAGCTTCAGATTGGTAAAACCCATATCGCAATCGTAATTGACGAGTATGGGGGAACGATGGGGATTGTGACTTTGGAAGATATCATTGAAGAGCTGGTGGGTGAGATCTGGGATGAGTATGATCAGGTAATCGAATATGTTGTTCCGCTTTCGGAGTCGAGTTATCTGGTAAATTGCGAACTGGGTTTGCAGAAGTTTTTTGATGAATTTGAACTTGATGAAGATTCAGATGCGTATGATGCAACATTGGTCAATGGGTGGTTGATTCAGGAAATGGGCCGGTTGCCTAAACCAGGGGACACCTTTGTTTTCAAGAACCTGACCATCGTTGTCATGCATGTCAATCATAAGAAAGTACTGGATATCCGTGTGGATGTGGAAAGTGAAAAGGGTAAAGACAATGAGTAATGCATTCAGTTGGTTTGAGAAAATAGCACAGATTCCGCATATGTCCTATCATGAACAAGCCCTCAGTGACTATATCGTTGCGTTTGCCAAGGCGCGAAATCTAAAGGTTATTCAGGATAAAGCAGGGAATGTGGTGGTGTTCAAACCGGCTTCTTCAGGATATGAGTCAGCTGCAACGACTATCTTGCAGGCGCATCTTGATATGGTGGCTGAGAAAAACAAGAGCAGCAATCATGATTTTCTCGTCGATCCCATTGAGATTCAGATCGTGGATGGTGAGGTTTATGCCAACCAGACAACGCTTGGCGGTGATGATGGTGTCGGTGTTGCCTATATGCTTGCGATTCTTGATGATGATGCTTTGGTTCATCCTGCACTCGAATGCGTATTTACTGTTCAGGAAGAGGTCGGTTTGAAGGGAGCAATGGCTTTTGATGCCAGTATTCTGACGGGTGTCAATTTTATTGGCCTAGACAGCAGTGGAGAGTCAACGACTGTTGTTTCTTCTTCAGGCGGTTCACGCAGTGATGTGATTGTCCCGGTGCATTTTGAAATCAATTCAGCACCGGTCCTTGAAGTGTTTATCAGCGGATTGCGTGGAGGACACTCAGGGGGTTCAATTGATTTGCAGCGGGCGAATTCATTAAAACTTGCAGGGATTCTTCTTTACCAGCTGGCGAAGAAACACACGCTTCGCCTGGTTGCCATTGACGGTGGATTGAAGGAGAATGCAATTGCGCGGGAAGCGACACTTCAGATTGCTTGTCTGGAAGATACAGCAGGGATTATTGATTCAGTGCATCAGATAACGTCTGAACTGAAGGCGCAGTATCACAGTGCTGATCCTGATCTCTCTATTACAGTTCATGAAATTGGTGCTGGCCGCTGTATGGATGAAGCCAGTACAATCCGTGTTGCCAATCTTCTTTTCATGCTGCCTTATGGCAGTCTTTATCGTGAATTAGCGATGGATAATCTAGTGGTTGCTTCCTCTAATTACGGAGTTGTCACGACTGATGAAGAGAATGTATCGATTCATCTGTCCACACGTGCAGCGCAAGCGTTTGTCTTAAACCAGATTCTGGATCAGATTGCTTTGCTGGCCCAGCTAAACAGCAGTGTGTTTACGCTTGTTTCCATTTACGGAGGGTGGCCGTATGCGGATAATTCCCCTCTGCGTGAGCGGCTGTTTAAAGTCTACGAAGAACTTCGCCACCAGCCGATGAGCATTGAAGCTACCCATGGCGGTTTGGAAATGGGTGTCTTTAAAGGTAAATTGCCGCATCTTGATATGATTTCATTAGGACCGATCACAACGGATATACATACACCGAACGAACATTTCAATCTAGCTTCGTTCGAGCGGACATACGAGGTTTTAGTCCATGTGATTCAAGACATAGGCCATCAGCGATGAATATCAAAGCGCATTACCGGCCCTATTTCAGGATTGTGGGAGTGCTGATTCTTCCTTTATTGGCCTTAGGGTTCTATTCATGGTACTACCGCTCTTTTGCCAATGCTCAGATGTTTTCTGAATTATCAGCTGTCCTGGGCTATCGGAAGATGGTTGTTTCCGGAATCAGCTACGTGTTGCTTACAATAGGGCTTTATCTGTTTATGGAGTACGAAAAGCTTTTTCCGACCTTTGAACATTTTCTGCTGAATATCCTGTATTTCATGGTGATATGCACTGTGATTCAGTTTTTCTTTATTTTCGATCTGCCAGCTGATCTGCCCCGTCGTCTGCTTCTGTTCATAATTCAGGGGTTTCCGGTTCTGTTTGCAGTTGTTTTTCATTGTGCGTTACATGTGACGAAACACAGAAGCAAGAAGCTGCCATCCCATATTTGATGCAGACTTGAAGAGGCTGTTGAGCGTGTTGCGGGATGATGCAGTGTTTTGGCGGACTGGCGTAATCGTGAGAGCAAGGGTTCTGGAGTTGATGTGATTTAGGCTTTACTCACCTGGAAAGGTATGCTAAACTTAGGGTGAATTTAAGGAGGTCCTATGACATTAACCAATGCTCGTTCATGCCCCATTCTTAATTCGACTGTTTAAATTGACACGGCATTTTTAGTAAGCTGTGTTTTTTTAATTTATTTTGTATAACTGCAAAGAAATGGTTTGCGAGTCTCTACCTCACGCCTAACGTGAGACTACAAGATAAATAGTTTTTACTATTTTTCTGTGAGACTCTTTGGAGTCTTTTTTGATTTTCAGGAGGAAGCATGGCAAAAGTAAAAGTATCGATAGTAATGGGTTCCAAGAGTGATCGGGAAACCATGGTGGCGTGTGAAAAGATTCTGGACAGCTTCAATGTTCCCTATGAGTGTTTGGTCGTCAGTGCTCATCGGACCCCCTTGAAGATGGTGGACTATGCAACACAGGCGTTATCACGTGGGATAACGGTAATTATTGCTGCGGCAGGTGGAGCTGCCCATTTGCCTGGCATGATTGCTTCAATGACAGTATTGCCTGTCATCGGAGTCCCTATTCAGTCCAAGGCATTGAATGGCGTGGATTCCTTATACTCCATCGTACAGATGCCAGGAGGTGTTCCGGTTGCGACAATGGCAATCGGTCAAGCGGGTGCCAAAAATGCAGCGTATCTGGCAATTTCTATTCTGGCGCTTGAGGACAAAGCACTTCAGGAGCACTATCGTGTGTATAAGGAAGAGCTGGCAGCCAGTGTCTGGGAGAATCAGTTCCAATGAACCGGCAACATCAGAAGGTTATCGGTTTTCTGGGCGGAGGACAGCTGGGAATGATGATTGCGGCATGTGCCAAGCAATGGGGATATCGTGTGCATAGCTATGATGAACACGAAGACGTAAGTATTTGTTCATACACCGATAAACATATAGTTGGCAGATTCAATGATTATGAAGCCATGGATGCATTTTGCCAGACCTGTGATGTGATAACGTATGAATTCGAGAATATTGACAGCACTGTGGTTGAGAGACTGGCATTGAAGCATGCCATTCCTCAAGGCTCAAAAGCACTCTGGTATGCTTCAAACCGAGTCCGTGAACAGGCGTTTGCGAAATCATTGGCAATTCGAACGTTGGATTCCATTGTGGTTCGATCATCAGATGAGCTGGCTTCGGCCGCGAAAAAGCTGGGTTTCCCCCTTATCAGCAAGAGTGTTGTGCTTGGCTATGATGGGCATGGACAGATGCGGTTTGATTCTGAGGCTGACTTCGAATCGTATCCCGACCAGCTTGAATCCATACTTCAGCGGTTTATCCCCCTGGATATGGAAGTCAGTGTTATTGTCGTCCGGGGTTCGGATACAGTCCGGTGTTTTGAACCGATTGAGAATATCCATACTCAGTCGATTCTGGATTATTCAATTTCTCCGGCACGGTTGGATCCTGCGCTGAAGCAGGAAATTCTTGAGGCCTCAATCAAGGTTGTCTCTGCTTTGGACTACCAAGGGGTGATGGCATTGGAGTTCTTTATCAGTGGAGGGGTGGTTTACTTCAATGAGATGGCGCCTCGTGTTCATAATTCGGGTCATCTGACCCATGAGGCTTGTAATTGTTCTCAGTTTGCGATGCATCTCCACTCAATCTGCCAACATCCGCTGCCCAGGATTATTCAGCCTTATGAAGCGATAATGGTCAATGTCTTAGGTGAGAACTATCGTTGCCTTGACAGGATCAATGAAGTTGCGCTTGATTCTGCGGCTGCAATCCACGACTATCATAAGGATCAGATGAAACGAAACCGTAAAATGGCGCATGTCACCTTGGTTTCTGATAGTCGTCAGCAGGTTCTGAAAGATGGAATGAAAGTGAGGGATATACTGCATGGGAAATAAGCGTTTGTTTGTCGAAAAAAAACCGGAATATCAGCATGAAAGCCGCAGTCTGCAACGGGAGCTTGAAGAGAATCTCAGCTGTTCATTAAGTGATTTCAGGTCGTTTGTCATCTATGATGTCTTTGATATCGATGATAAGACACTTCAGGATGCCTGCCGTTCCATCTTTACTGAGCCTCTGATTGATCGTCTTGTTGATCAGCTGGATGAGTGCCAGACAATAATCGCCTACGAACCATTGGATGGTCAGTATGACCAGCGATCAGACAGTGCTATGCAATGTCTTAAATTACTGAATCCGCAAACCAAGGCTCAGGTCAAGGCAGGCCATGCCATCACTTTTTCGGAGGTTGCAGATGACGTTCGGCAAAGGATAAGCCGCTATCTGATCAATCCTGTCGAGAGTCAGCCTAAACATCTTGATGTCCTGAATCTGGGGACACAGCCAGAGGCGAGTGCTGCCCAGGACTTTACAGGTTTTATTGGTTGGGATGCCAGGACATTAGCGGACTTCTATAACAGTTTCGGCTTTGCGATGAGCCTTGATGATTTGATATTTGTTCAAGACTATTTTCGTCAGGAAGGTCGTGATCCTCGGGAAACAGAGCTTAAAGTGCTTGATACCTATTGGTCAGATCATTGCCGGCATACGACCTTTATGACTGAATTGGATTCAATCGGATTTGCGGAAGATGCACTTTCGCAATCAGCAAAGGAGACTTATCTGCAATACCTGCAGGATCGCCAGGTTCTGCATCGAGCACATAAGCCGGTGACGCTGATGGATCTTGCGACAATAAACAGTGCGTTAATCCGTCAGGATCATCCGGATCATGGGATTGAAGTATCTGATGAAATCAATGCATGCAGTGTTCATGTGAGTGTCGATCATCAGGGTATCTCTGAGCCTTGGCTGATGATGTTCAAGAATGAAACCCATAATCATCCGACTGAGATAGAGCCTTATGGCGGTGCATCAACCTGTATCGGCGGTGCTATCCGGGATCCGCTCTCCGGCAGAGCCTATGTCTATCAAGCAATGCGGATCAGCGGCTGCGGGAATATTCATGAGCCGATGGATCAGACGATGCCCAATAAACTTCCGCAGAAAATACTTGCAAGGAAGGCAACCCAAGGCAATTCCGGTTATGGTAACCAGATCGGGCTGGCAACAACGTATGTCAAGGAACTGTATCATCCGAGTTATCGTGCCAAGCATCTGGAATGCGGTGCAGTTG
>CALNCD010000002.1 GCA_937874965.1 uncultured Erysipelotrichaceae bacterium
GGATACAGGTGAAGAAGAAGTTATTGAAACACAGGGTGTCTTCCCGTATATCGGAGCAATTCCTGCAACTCACTATCTTGAAAAGCTAGGTGTCTTGAACAGTGAAGGACATATTGAAGTGGACCAGAACTGTCAGACGAAAGTAAAAGGGATTTACGGCATCGGTGATGCGATTGTTAAGAATCTCAGGCAGATTGTAACTGCAACCTCTGATGGGGCTATAGCTGCTCAGCACAGTGTTCCATATGTTCAGATGCAGCGTAAGGACTTTTGCCGTAAGGACTAATAAAATGGATGAAGGAACTGTATTCGACAAGTGAATGCAGTTTTTTTTATACACTGGGTAATTAACTTACGGAAACAGATGCATTGGGTCACACGGTTACGTATGTTTATGACAAGCAGAATCGGAAAGTCAAAGAAATTGATGCACTGGGCTATGAAACGACCTTTGCCTATAACGCTTTTAATCAGGTTATTAAGACAACTTATCCGGATGGAACTTCCATTCAATCCAAATATGATGCTGCCCAACGGCTGATTGAGAAGGTTGACCAGCTTGGCTACAGTGAAAAATATACCTATGATGAGTATGACAACCTGATCCAAAGCGTTGATAAATCCGGAAATACAACGCGCTATGTGTATGATCGGTTTAATAATCGAATCGAAGAAATTAAACCGAATGCGATTGTAACGAAGTACCGCTATGATCGAAGAAACCATCTGGTAGAGGAAATCAAACCCAACGCTGCTCATACTGTTTACAGCTATAACGCCCTTGACCAGATAGTGACCACGGAATATGCAAATGGGCTGATTGAAACCAATCAGTATAATCGTTATGGTGATTTACTGAAGATTACAACAAATGCGAATGCGTCTGTAAAGGCGGAGTATACCTATGATTCTATGGGACGTGTACTCTCATCCACGGATAAAAACGGCAAGGTGACAACATATCTTTATGATCGTTTTAATAACGTGATTGAGATGTCACTGGAAGGTCAGTACACAGTAAGCTCAGTATACTCGGACGATAATCAATGTGTGTCTGTGACTTCAGCTGAAGGTAATATCACAGAGACTACGTATAATAGTCTTGGACAGCGGATCAAGACGAATGAAGCAGGAAAAGTAACAGAATATTTCTATGATGCGAAAGGCCGGCTCATTGAAGAAAGAGATCGTCTAGGAAGCATAATGTATGGTTATGATTCAATGTCGCGTCAGAGAACCGCAGTGGATCGGATGGGGAATAAGACGGAAGTTGTGTATGGTAGCCGCGGCGAAGTCATTAAGCGCATTGATGGGATGGGGCATGAGGAAAACTACAGCTACGATATTAATCTGAATCAAGTCAGTTCCAAGGATGCAAACGGGAACGAAACACGCTATGAATTTGATGCGAATAATTTCGTTGTTGCCTACCAGGATGCCTATGGGAATGTTGTCCGTTATAAAAATGACAGCAATGGACAGGCCATTGAGATGAGCCGTCAAGATGCAGTCGTCAAGACAATGACTTACGACAAGATGGGACAATTGATCCAGGTGAAAGAAGACAATGCCGTCAAAGAATCCTATATCTATGATCTGCTAGGACAGCTTATAAAAACAACCATTGCAGGGCAGCAGACAGACTATACCTACAATGAGGCATCACTGCTTGTGTCAAAGAGAACCAGTGATGATACGTTTCTTTATGATTATGATGGCTATGGTCATTTGACGAGTGCTTCTTCAAAGGATTCCAAGATGCTTATGAGCTACGATACATTCGGGAATCTGCTTTCGGTTACGGACAGTTACCAGCGGACAGTCGCCTACAGATATGATCATCATAATCAAATCAAATCACTAACCTATCCGGATGGACGGGTGGTCCACTATACCTATGATGAGTATCAGCGTTTAATTGAGGTGAATGACGGCATTGACCGGATGATGTATACCTACGACTCTAATTCAAACATCATTGAGGAATCTGTGAACGGGATCGTGACTACACATACCTACACTATGAATAATCAACGGGTGTCTTCTTCCACTCTTCAAGATCAGAAGCTGATCAGCGTGCTGAACTACGTCTATGATGGGGTTGGAAACATCACGCAGGAAACACGGATTCTGGACGGACAGCTCTATCAAAAAGAGTATACGTATGATGCCTTGAATCAAGTGGTCTCGTTGAAGGAAACGGATGCTTCAACTGTGAAAGAAACACAGAACAGCTATGATCATCAGGGAAATAAGCAGAAGAGTACCACCACGATCAATGGTGTAACCCATGTTGAACAAACCATTGCCAATGGGGAGAATCAAGTTTTACGGGTTGAATCAGAAGACGGCGTCAAATACAGCTATACTTATGATCGCTATGGAAATATAAAGACCAAGCAATACAGTACAGGGTTAGCAGAGACCTATACATTCAACGGAAGTAATCAGCTTGTCTTGATTGAAGACAATTATGGTCGGCGGGTTGAATATACCTATGATGCCATGGGCAATAAGCAGTCCAGACAGGAAGAAACACCGTATGAGTATTTGATTCTTAAAGATTCCGAAGATCATCGTGAGCGGACAACGGCCGATTTCAAGCAGATTATTGAATCGGCGAAAGATGCCTATCTACAATCCAGTCAAAACCGCAATGCCTGTACCATGAGCTCAGCGGGAAATGACAAGCGGATTGTCAATGAAACCTATACCAACACGATTAATACGGCCTATCCACGTGTGCTTCAGGTCCACAACAACGAGCGGGTTGATGAAACCTATGTTTATGGAGCGGGCCGGATCAAACGTGAACAAGGAACACAAAGCACGTTCATGATTACCAATACTAAGAATGACGTCCTTGTTGAAGTAAACAATCAGGGAATGCATGTCTATGACTACGGTTTAACCGGAAAGCAAAGGAACAGCCAGAAAACAAGCTATGGTTACTCTTCAGAATATCATGATGGATCACTGCAGTATCTCAGAGCGCGTTACTACGATACAGATACGGGTGTCTTCATCAGCCGGGACACGCAAAGCGGAAGCCTGACCAATACGCTCAGTCAGAACCGCTATATCTATACCGAGAATAATCCAGTGAACTGGATAGATCCGAGCGGGAATATCAAGCTGCGTGCCGATGATCCGAACCTGAATGATAAACCGAACTGGTCGGTGGCGAAGGAAGTGGATGCTGCTGTCGCGAAAATCGGACCCTTTGATCAAAACGTGACAGAAAGCAGTTCGAACTTTACATCTGCTTTGGAGAGAATCGCGAACTTTTTACCGACATCGGTTAAGAAGACAGTGGATGCAGTCAATGCAACACTGAAGCAGGTGTTACCGCAGGTCATTCAAAAATCACAGCAGCAAAAATTGACGGATGCGATAGCAAGTGCTACAGTGACAATGAGGAAACTCGGATCCAGTGAAGTGGAGATCGAAGCGAAACGGATAGAGTTAATTCAGAAATACTGTGAAGTCTATCATCTGAACATGAGTGATGTTGTTGCTTCCAAGCAATACCAGGAACAATTGCAGAAGAGCTATAAACAGACCAACATAAAGAAATTATCTGGAGGAGGAATAAAGAAAAATTCACTAGCAGAGTGGACCTTTGCGGACGAGTATAGAAAAAATAATCAGGAGACAATGAATGCGATTGTTAATGGTATCGTCACTGGCGGGAAGATAGTAGCCAATGCAGCTGTCGATGTAGTCACGGGTTATGTAAAGTCAGGGGGAAGTGTCTTTTACTTACTTCAAACCGGTGATTTTGCAGGTGCAGGAAAGCAGCTTCTTGATGGGATTGTGCAAACAGCAAGCGGTGCCTCAGTACTGAGCATAACGGCAGGGCTAGTTGTATTGGCTGTAGGCACAGGCGGAGCAGTACTACCGGCAGAATCAGCAGCGTTGTCTCTGGCAGGTGGATTGTTTACAGCAGGCGTTTATACAGGAGCAACACAAGGTATTGGTGGAATGATTCAAAGTATGATCGGTCACTTCACGAATGATGAGGTATATAAAAACTTTGGGGACAATAATATGTTCAGTGGACTTATTAAAATGTCGGTAGCTGGTGTTGGTCTTCTGCTTGTCTCTGGTCTGAAGAATTCAGCGACTCCTGTTAAGGAGACGGGGAATACTAAGCTGACTCCAGAAGAAGCAGCAAATAAAGTTATAAATGGAGATAGGACAGGGACTGCATTATCTAAAGATGATTTATATCATAAATCTCCAAGTTATTTATCTGAGGAACAACTGTCGAAGGGGCAAACATATGATTCCATTAGCGCCCAAGGAGAGCATAGGGCATTACTTCAAGTTACAGGTTCAGTTAATGATAAAGAAGGAATTTTTGAGTATTTAATAAACTCAGTAGGTGAAATAATCCATCAAAGATTTATCCCGGGAGGTGTAATGAATGGTATACCAAACCAATGACTTTAAAAAAATTAATTTAGAAGAACGTGAATTGAAACTGAGTTATTTGGATTTGAAAAAGTATGTTGATTTAAATTGGTGCATAGTTACCAAATGTATTGAGTTAAATATCTTAAATGAGAAGGCAATTCAGCAATATGCTATTGATTTGCTATCCAAAGATGTTGACGAAAAATCAATAGATACTTCTATTTGTGATGATGATTTGTTAGATATTGCTATTCTTACAGATAGTTATAGCTTGACGATTAAGAAATTGTTGAATGACAAATGTCTAAAAGAAGATACATACTTGATTCAAGAAGCACAATATGTACTTCTAAAATATTTATTTGAGAGTAATATTAGTGATGCTGACAAATTATTGCTCGGAGAAAAAGTATACGTTGATTTTGGATATGATAGTCAACTCCGTATTATATTTTCGTATACATCTCCACCATATCCAGTCTTAAGTGATAAAAGTACAAAAAATGTGCAAAAAACATTGCTGAATTATTGGTATGATTATTTGATTGAGAATGAAAATTATTTTAAACGGAAATAAAAAATGAAAGAACATAATTAAGCAACCTGAAATATGGTTGCTTTTCTTTTGGTTGATAAAGGTGGTTTACAGGTATTTATCTTTAGAACGGGTATTCGTATTGAAAAAGAAATAAAGTCGTACACAAGCAAAATATGCTGTGATTACACCGAGATTAATATAAGGGACGGGATATTGACCCAAAATAATGGACGAATTAGTGGAAAGTGACGTGAAATTCAATCCAGATTATGCAATTGTATTAGGGAAAACATCAGAAGGTTCACTACTTTGGTTAGAAACTGCTAATGCGGATGCAGGTTGGCAATATATTATAAATGTTCATAATGCTACTTGATGCAAATAAAGCAAACCTCTCCCATGAAATAAAATCTGAACTTCAACAACTAATGCTGGAGCATTGCACATACCTAGATATGAATGATCCAGGAGCTCCTTTAACTTGGAGTAAGGAACATGAACAGAGTTTTATAGATCGGTCAGGAACAGCGTTTGATAAAAATGCGGAAGGAGCTTGATGATGACTTTGGTTTGATTTTTTGAGGTTGATACAACGATATTTTGATTACGAAATATTCAGGATAACATTTACTTAAATATGTTGATGACCATTCCGAGTTCAGAGTTTGGCACATTGATCGAAAATGTTTCATTTATTACCGAGAAATTCTTCTCGATGACAAAATAGATGGTTGGATTTGAGGAAATAATTGTCCGGGATTCCGGATCATGGATTGCATCTTTTCTGATGCATCGTTCAATAAGAAAACTGCAGTGGAAGATAAACTTAACGAGTAGTTCGTCAGAATACGGTATGTTTAATTCTTCGATTATACGTATGAGGACCTGAAACAAGACATTTGACGCTTTTGATGGGTTAAGGAAAATCAGCGATTCCGAAAGCAATTTGTTGGAAATCTCTTCCAAGAGTTCCTGGGCATGTGATTGTGATGATAGATCCGGTGTATGTTCTTTGTAGTCAATGACGTTTTCATTCTGGATAATATTCAGCGAGACATCCAATGCATCGATTTTCTGAACCAATGACACCAGAAATTGAACGCTGATGTTAGCGGTGAATGCGAACTCGGTGTCTGTCACATTTCTGAATTTAGTGAGTATTTCGGATACGATGCTGGAATCGGAGGCTACAATGACCCCTTTTCCTTTGTCAATTGCCTTTAGAGTGCTCTGGATTTCAGCAAGTATTTCTTTTTGGGTCATCTCTGCACTGATCTCAAGGGGAGTTGCTTTTGGTTTGCAGTTCAAGCTGTTCAGATATGTTGAATAGTTTTTCGCGTTGTCGTTATTCTCGGAAATAATCAGCAATTGAATATACTTGTTTTCAATCCATTGTGATGAAAGGTAATGATAAGTCGCCAGGTAATCAATCTCAAATGCCGGGAGGGTAACGTTGTATTTTTCATCGACATGCTGGCGGATGATCTCGGCCAGGTCGTAATCGCCTTTATTGGCGATTCGGTATTCGGAATCATGGCCTTTGAGGGAGTAATTCCCTTGCTTGATCTGCTTGATAACGGTTGAAAGATGAAGCAGTAATCCATACAGCAGATTCTCGTTTTCTATGAAAGAAGATGATTTCAGCAGTGGGTACAGGTCGTTGTAAATCTCTTTTAGAAGAACGGCGCGGATCGTGTTCAATTGAATGGAGGTGACATGATTGATATCGGCTAAACAGATATCGACGAGCTGATTGTCCAGGTGTTGAAGGGAGGTGATTTCAGAAAAATGAACGGTGTCATTTACATCGATCAGCAGCTGCAGTTCTTTATTGTTCTGAACCGGCGAGAAGAAAAGGAAGTCATTCTCAAACAGGTTGAAGATGTCGTTCAGGTCGTCAATTCGTTCATTGATGTTATTGATGCTTTCAAGAACATCATTGGAGACATCCTCAAAATTGATATCGATAAAGAAAGAGCTTGAATTCAGGCTTTTCAGGTATGCATTGGCACATGCTTCCTTGATTTCTGATTTCAGATGTGAAATGTTGCCTTCGTAGTCTGCCATAACCAGGCAGCTTAGGACACCTTTCGATATCCGGATGGTCTGATTGATCTCTTCGGATTCAAATTGAAGTGATTCAAGCGTCAGATAGAGCACTTCTTCAATGGTTCTTTCCCGCAATGCGGGCATTTCTATCTGCATCGGGAACAACTGCTTGTAATTTGGTGTAATTGCTGATCGAGCGGTCTCGAGGGTTGCGATAATACGGCAGTTTATCTTGACCTTCTTGCCGTAGGGAAAAGCATCGGTTGTATAGAAGGCCATTTCCTGTACGGCTGATTTAATCGTTTCAAAGGTTGATGTGTCCAGCGCATCAATGTTCCTGATCACCAGAATGCTGTTCTTTGAAGACTCGAAAAGCCCAGGGATTCCGGGTTGGGAAGAATCTCGGAACAGCAGCTTCAGCAGATCGTTGAAATGATCGGGAGCAAACGATTTGCAGTCGACACTGTTTATTGATTTTGACAGAGCAATCATCTGATTGTCCTTTGCATAGTCAAACATGGATTCAATCAGGTCTCCCTTGCCGACATAAGGTTCTCCGTAAACCAGTACATGAAGATTTCGTCCAGGATAGAGCATTGCACCTTTGGCCTTGCGATAGGCGTTATGGAGGCGGGAGTTCGTTGTAATGAGTGTCTTGTTGAATGATTTTGGCTTATGCGTACCGGTCTCGGGTTTGTCTAGGGAAATGTAATTCTCGAGGGTAGCGTTCTTGGGTATAGAGGAAGGAATGAAGATGTTCGGGATTTGCTGTTCCAGCACTTTTCGAGAGAGGAAAAGAGTAGGCCGGCCAAGGAGCTTGATCAGCTTTCCGCTCTTGTGCAGCTGATTGAGGATGCGCGAGACGTTGGAGCGCTCAAACTGGAGATCAAGACTGATATTAAAAGCATCTGTTTCGATAGACTGCACTGCATTGCTGCTTAGGCTCTGGCGTGTTTTCAATTCAACGTTTTCAAGAACGGCTAATACGGTTGATTTCATTTTATCTCCTTTTTTGTGCAATATTCCAACTTCATTATACACACAAAAGCAGAAAGAAGAAATTATTCATAAAATAATGTGAGGATTATTGATATTGTGTGCGATTGAATGGCAAAGGGCTAGCAAGGCAGGTCTAATTTGACGGATTATCGTCAATAAATGCTGATTATGTATGTCACAGATTGGTGATTGTGCGTAAAAGCTGAACATTTAGTGAATAAAATGTATCGGTGCTATAATGCCCTTGTAAATCAGAAAGGTGAAGAGGTAATGGTTGGTATTTTAATTGTTACCCATGGTGAATTCGGGAAGGCGCTCATTTCTAGTGCAGAACTTATTATGGGGAAAAGAGAGAATCTTGATGCTCTGGAACTTAATTTTGGTGATAATACAGACGATCTGAAGATCAAAATTATCGACAAAATCAGAGGGATGAGTACATTGAACGAAGCAAAGGAGGTTCTGGTGCTGGTGGACATGTTTGGGGGAAGTCCTTCCAACTCTACTGCTTTTGCGATTAATGAACTTCGAAATGACATTAATGTCGAGTGTATCACAGGTGTTAATTTACCGATGTTATTGGAAGTGAGTTCAATGAGTTCGGCCGAGAATCTCGCATCGTTAAGGGAGATTGCCTTACGTGTTGGCTGTGAAAGTATTATGTGTTTGAAAACGAAGGTTGGAATGTAATTTAAATATCCATAAGGAGGGAAAAATGCAAATTACACTTATTCAGGCTGTATTGATCGGATTTGTTTATTACTTAACGAATAATGGAACACCGCTGCTAACCGGCCTGGGCAGTATTTCATTGCGTCAGCCTATTGTCTCGGGAACAGTTGTGGGGTTCATCCTGGGTAATCCGGTTCAGGGTTGTATTATTGGAGCAACAATTAATACGTTGTATCTTGGTTTCATCAATGCGGGCGGTACATTGCCGACTGATCCGGGTGTCGGCGGTGTTGTAGGAACTGCATTGGCGCTTTCATCAGGAGCCAGTCCAGAGGTGGCGATGACGATTGCGGTTCCGGTCGGCCTTATGGGGGCAATGGTTTGGAATCTCAGACAGACATTGAATAGCGTATTTGTTCAGAGAATGGACAAGTATGCAGAAGTCGGTGATACACGGAAAATGGCTTTCTGGCAAACAGTGCCTGCACAGCTGCTGGCGATTGCCGTTACGGTTATTCCGTGTGCGCTGCTGGTTTATTTCGGCGCTGATCAGGCCAAGAATGTTATTGACAGCTTATCAGGAACACCGTTGCATATCCTTTCGGTTATTGGTGGAATCTTGCCGGCAATCGGTATTGCGATGATCCTTAAGATGCTGAATACCAGAAATGGAATCCTGTTATTGTTCGTGTTCGGTTTCTTCTTGAGAACTTATTCGGGATTATCCATGCTGGCAGTGGCTATCTTCGCTCTGGTCTTTGGCTATTTCTACAGTGAAGTGCTCTTTAAGAAGGAGGAAAAGAAATAATGTCTGAGAATAAAGTACAGAATCAGCTCGTCACGAAAGCTGATTTGAGAAAGTCTTATTGGATGTTTGAAGTCTATGCTCAGGCGTGCTGCAGCTATGAACGGTTACAGGCACCAGGATTCTTTATGGGAATGAAGAATATCATCGAACGTGTCTATGATAAAGATGAAGCTGAAAAGATTGAAGCCTGCAAGCGTCATATGGAATTCTACAATTCTGAATTTGCATTGGTTGGACCGGTTATTCTGGGCTTGACTATTTCGCTTGAGGAACAGAAAGCACTGGGTGCACAGGTGGACGGTGTAACGATATCTGCGATTAAGACCTCCTTGATGGGGCCGCTAGCGGGAATCGGCGATACTCTACGTCAAGGGACTCTGATTCCGATTATCGGTTCAATCGCAATTTCAATGGGTGTTGAAGGAAACCTGTTCGGCCCGGTCTTCTATATGGTAGCGACATTGGCTATTAACTTCGGAATAAGCAATTACCTTTTCAACAAGGCGTATGCACGGGGCCGTGACTTCGTTGCTGAATTCTTCAGCGGAAACAAGATGGAAAAGATTATGACCATGATTACCGCAATTGGAGCCATTACCATCGGTGCGCTGGCATCATCGACCGTGGTAGCCACAACGCCGCTTGCCTTGAAGTTGGGTGAAAACACGTTATTGGTTCAGGACTTGATAGGCAAGATTGCGCCGAATCTGCTTCCGTTCGGATTTGTCCTGTTGACGCTTTTCTTACTGAACAAGAAAATCAGCGTTAACCGAGTGCTTTTAATCCTTATCGGAATTGCGGTTGTTCTTGGATTCTTTAAGATATTGTAGAAGGTGAGATTGATGAAAGTTCTGATTACATCAAACAGTTTTGGGAAGTTTGACAAAACAGCAAAAGAAAAACTGGTAAGCCAGGGATGGGAAATCCAGACGAATCCATATGGAAAGATTATGGACGAACAGGAAATGAAGCAGGTCATCAAAGATGTTGATGCTGTTATTCTTGGTTCAGATCCAGTCACAGAAAGTGTCCTGAAGAGTGCTAACCGGCTGAAAATCATTTCAAGGTATGGGGTTGGCATTGATAACATTGATGTTCATGCTGCTGAGAAGCGGGGCATAACGATTACCAGAACGGTGAATGCCAATGCAGATGCGGTTGCTGACTACACGATTGGGCTTATGCTTTCAACGTTAAGGCACCTTCCGCAAGCCGATGAAAAACTGCAGCAAGGAATCTGGGATAAAAAAACAGGGCTTGATCTCTGTCATAAAGTAGTCGGGGTGTTTGGATTGGGAGCTATCGGGAAAGGCGTTGTGAGGCGTCTGCGTGGATTTGGATGCACGATTATTGCTTATGATCCCTATGCAGATTCTGAATTCTGCGCAGAAAACAATGTTGCGCTGTATGAGCCTGCGGCTATCTTCAAGGAAGCTGATGTCATCACGTTGCATTTCCCGGGAAATGCAGATGGGAAACCGTTCATCTCTCGTGAGGAATTAGGACTGATGAAGCAAAGTGCGGTGATTGTCAACACAGCTAGAGCGTCATTGGTCGATGAAAAGGCAGTTCTCGATGCAGTTGAACAAGGGAAGCTGTACGGGTACGGAACCGATGTCTTCTCGTCTGAACCCGCGATTCCATCGTATTTTCTGAACAAAGGCAATGTTGTCTTGAGTCCGCATATGGCTGCGGTAAGCGTCGGCGCTATTAATCGGATGTCACAGATGGCAGTGGATCATATTCTGGAATTCTTTGAGAAAGAGAGTGAAAATAAATCATGAAAAACATTGTATGGACTCGGATTGATGATCGTTTGATTCATGGTCAGGTTATGACTCAATGGATTCAGTATACTTCGGCCAATGAAGTGCTTATCATCGATGATGCAGTTGCAAGTGATTCGTTTCTTCAGATGGTGATGAAGTCGAGCGTTCCTTCGAATATCAAGTTAACCGTTCTCTCCATCCGTGAATCCATTGATTATCTGAATGGTGAGAGCAGCGGTGAGAAAATTATTGTTCTTGTGAAAACGCCTGTTACACTTGATAGGCTAACCGACACGGGGGTCATTCTGACATCTGTCAATGTCGGGGGTATCGGAGCTCGGGCTGGTCGCAAGCAGCTGTATAAAAACATCTCTGTGAGCGACGACGAGAAAAGTGCCTTTGAAGATCTTCTGAAGAAGAATATCAAGGTCTTTATCCGCGTGGTTACAAGTGATACCGAAGAACCGATTTCAAAATATTTATAAGGAGGCCGTATGAATTCTATTGTTGAGAAAATTGAAAAATACCGTGTTGTTACAATCTGCCGGGGTGTATATGGTGACCAGCTGAAGAAGCTGGTCGAGGCACTCCAGGACGGCGGAATTCGTCTGATTGAGGTAACTTTTGATCAAGCGGATCCGGAGGCGGTGAAGAAAACCGGCGATGCTATCGCAATGATTGCCGAGAACTTTCCCCAGATGCTTGTGGGTTGCGGTACAGCAACTAAGATCGAACATGTATTGGCAACCAAAGCGGCTGGAGGTATGTTTGTCTTGTCGCCGAACGTCAATCTTGATGTCATTAAAGCAACCAAGGCGGCTGGTTTGGTGTCTATTCCGGGAGCACTTACTCCTACTGAAATGCTGGATGCGATTGATGCCGGAGCAGATATTGTCAAGGTGTTCCCTGCGGGATGGTTAGGGTTGCGCTATATCAAGGATGTTAAAGGACCGATCAACCATGCGAAATTTATGGCTGCAGCCGGGATTAACGAAGAGAATATCAAGGATTATCGTGATGCTGGCTACTGCAGTTTTGGCATCAGCGGACGATTGGTTGATAAAAAACTGATTGAGTCAGGTGATTTTGAAGAGATTACCCGACGGGCCAGGACATTTGTCGAACAGGTTAGTGCGGATTAAGGGTTAATAGGGTGGTTTTCTGCCCTATTTTGTTTAAGGAGGCTTAGAAATGAAAGCAGTAGTATTTGGTGCCGGCAAGATTGCGCGGGGATTTATCGGTCAGCTCTTAGACCTGAGTTCCTATGAGATTACCTTCATTGATGCGAATAAGGAGCTGGTCAATGCCTTGAGGGAGGCGGGAAAGTATTCGGTTCATATCCTGGGAGATTCATCAAAGGACTCCGTCATTGAAGGATTTGATATCTTTCATGTGAGTGAATCGGGCGAGATTGCCAGAGCAATGAAACAGGCAGATATCATGTTTGTATCGGTTGGAGGAAATGGTCTGAAACATGTCGGTCAGATGATCGGAGAACTCCTTTCGACCCATGCTGGTCTGGATCATCAGGTGTCATTGATTACCTGTGAGAATGTTAAGGATGCCGCTGCGATTCTTGCGGCTAGCCTTTATGAGAAGCTAAGTGAATCCGAAGCAGAAAACGTCAAGCAGCTGCTAGGGATTACTGAAGCGGTTGTGTTGCGAACGGCAACAATTCCCTCAGAGGAACTTCAGGTGGCTGAGCCATTAAGCATCTGGGTGCAGAATTACTGGAACATTCCGGTGGACAAGGCAAGATACAAAGGCAAAGAGCCGGCAATCAAAGGGCTTGAGCTTATCGATGGTTTCGGGAATTTGCTGACTCAGAAAATGTATACGAATAATACCAGTAATGCTGTTATTGCGTACAACGGACATCTCTTCGGGTATGAGATATTGTCTGAAGCAGCTCGTAGTCCGGAAGTTTCTCAGTTGCTCGATGCCGTCTATCCGGAGATCAATGCGATATTGATCAAGAGTCTGGGGATAAGCCCGGAGAGCCAGCATCTCTTTTCGGAGAATGCCCGGAAAAAATATGAAGATCCCATCATTGTTGATCGCGTCGTCAGACATGCGAAAGATCCGATCCGCAAACTGGGACCAAATGACAGGCTTATCGGTCCGGCCCGGCTTGGTTTGGCCAATGGAATTACGCCCCATACTATTGTTGATACGATTGCCAAAGCACTCTATTATGATGAGGAGAGCGATGAAGAGTCAAAGCAATTGAAGGCAATGCGGCATGAAAAGGGAATGGATTATGTTCTGGAAACAGTTTGCGGTCTTGAACCAGAGGAACCCCTCTTCCGGTTGATTAAGGAGCAGATTGCCTTGCTGAAACAACAGGGAGTCCTGCATGACTAAGTATGTCATAATCGGAGCTGGGCAGACCGGACGAGGCTATATCAACCGTTTGCTTTTCTTGAATGGGGAAAACACGGTTTTTCTTGACAGTGATCCTGATAAAGTGGACTTGCTTGCGGATACAGCCTATGAGGTATCGTTTGGCGCTGATCGACGAGAAAAACTGACAATAGGGAATTATACGGTGTTAAATGCAAATACTCAGGAAGCATTGCAGCAGCTTGCCGAGGCTGATTTCGTCTTTACCGCAATCGGCGCAAACAATCTTGTTCAGTTGATTGTCCCTTTCAAACACGCCTTGGCTATCCGTCAGAAAAAGGAACCGATGCGGGTGGTTACTTGTGAAAACGGGGTCGGAAATTCACTGGTTTTGGAAGGGCTGAAACAGCAAGGCTCTATAGAAATAACAGAAGGAATCGTTTTTTGCACGACATTGGAACGCGGGAAAGATATTCTAAGT
>CALNCD010000003.1 GCA_937874965.1 uncultured Erysipelotrichaceae bacterium
GTATCCACAACAATCGGCATGCGAGCTACATACAGCCCATCCATCACCGATTGCGGGTGGGAAATACCCGCCGACGAGTCCGTAACTACTGCTATCCGTGTCATAGTCTACCTCCTGAATTCCACTAAAATAAATGTATCGTCTTTTAACGAAAAAAGCAAGCCAATCCATTGTCGAGCAACCCCGTTTGAATTTTGCTTTTTCACTTTACAAACCGTTACAAATAAGCTATTATTAGTAAGCGCGATAAGACATGGCGGTCGTGGCGAAGTTGGTTAACGCACCGGATTGTGGCTCCGGCATTTCGCGGGTTCAAGTCCCGTCGATCGCCCCATTAAACACATAAACCCTCTGAAAAGAGGGTTTTTATTTGATAGCTGTTCTAATTTGGATCAGATGCTTCTGTCATCATTCGATAATAGTAAAATAAGCCATCGCTCAAAAGATTTGGATCCCAGGTAAACTCTTGAAGTTCATCCTTCAACAGTGTGCTGTATCCCCCTGTCAGTATAAAAGAACAAGGCAGACCAATTTCAGCTTCCATCCGCCGGCTCACTCCTTTAATACTTTCAATGACACTGTAAAGGAGTCCGGATTGAATACACTCAATCGTTGTATGCCCGATTACCTGTTTAGGGATTTCAAGACTGACTTCGGGAAGCTGCGGAATAAAACGATGCATGGCTTCAGCAGAAACGCCGATTCCGGGAATAATAACCCCGCCAAGAAAACGATTATTCAATCCTAGACCGGTGATCTTCGTTGCAGAACCCACATCGACAATCAAGCAAGGCCTAGGATATTTATAGGTGCTTCCTATAGCGGTTGCTAGAAGATCAGAACCGATTTCAAGCGGATTTTCGAGTTCAATCGCCAACCACCCGACTTTTTCAGCACGAAGAACGTATTGTTCACACGCAAAGACTTGATCCAAGGCCTTTAATACGAAAGGTGTCACACTTGGCACGACACAAGAAACGACAACTGCACTGATCTTAATTTCCTTCAGATCGTTGGCAAGCCGACTGAAATAAGAAAAATAACCCTGTTCCGGATTTGCCTTGATTGTTTCATCTCGCGACGAAAATAGGATTGCTTTATCAACATCATAGACGACATTTACAATATTGGAATTCCCAATATCTATGGTATAAATCATTGTATCACCCACGCTATTATACCGAAAGAAACGGAAACTGCCTAGTCCTATTGAATTGCATGCAAAGAAAAGACCGCAGATGCGGTCTTAGATAATGCCATTGAGTCCAGATAAAGCGATCATAAGCAACCCAATTGAAACCAATGTAAGACTGATTCCTTTGAAACGACGAGGCGCATCGGAAATCAGAACCCGCTCGTGCAGTTTTGAGATCACCATTGTGAATAAAGAAACACCAAGACTGCATCCCACTGCACCGGCAATCGTGACAAGAGCAGAGCTTCCCGAATCAAGAGCTGTAACCAACTGATAGATTACTGCACTATTGAAACCTGCCAGCGCTGCAATCTTCAATAGATCATCACGATCATTCTTGAACCATAATTTGAGAACCAATGAGATAAGATAGGCAATGAGAATGACAACGACCACAGTGATTAAGAAGTTCAGAACCGCCAAGTCCATCGGAACCAAGATATAGGTTGAAAGAACATAAAGCAGCGCCGATGCGAACAATGTAGTCAACACGGACGATAGGATCAGAATTGAAAACTGGCGTTTAGTGTAATGCGCAACAAGTGCAGGTGGTATCCCCGCGCCACGGATAATCAAGGCATTTGAAACCAGCAGAGCTCCACATTCTAAGCACCTTCCTTTCCCTTGAACAACGGGCTCAATAGAGCTGAGAGAATACCGAGGATCAAGAATCCGCCATACAAGGAGCCAGCTCCTGATAAAACATACGCAGATGGAAGCAGTGTCACTGAAAAGACTTGCGCTGAATCCACCGGCCCGCTAAGCGAGAGAATACCTGTTCCTATAAATTCTCTAAGGACACCAAGTAAAAGAACACAGATTCCAAACTTAAGCACATTCAGTACAATTGCGCGAAGCGTAAAAGACAATGAATGCTCTGAAAGCAGTGGTTCGCCTCCGCTCACTAGAAAGACAACGAAAGGCGCAACATAGATCAGCGCACTGAATTGATTATACCAGGAAATCATAAACGCATTCATGATCAATCCAAGAATACCTGTCAATGCAACCAAGAGAATAAGATAAACCAGAGAACGGACCTGTTCAGCGATTACCCCGCGCAGCACAGCAAATAACCCAGTTCCCAAGATTGCGATCACAGCAATTGCAAGTGCATTGACAACAGCACTGGTTGTGGAATTAACAGCAATAACGCTTAAAGCAACACCCAAGAAGAAGGTAACAGTCGTATTCTCTTGAAGAAAGTCAACAATTTTTTGATTCATAAATACCCCCTATTGTCCCTTCACATAAGTGATTGCAGCCTTGACAGCAGCAATTGCTGAATGCGAAGAGACTGTTGCTCCGGTAGCGACGTCAACTTTTAGGCCAGGATCCGTAATCGCAAGACCTTTGAACTGATCGAGGAACTTCGGCTGTTCAATCTTATCACCAACCTCTTCGGTATCATTGAATACAGTGACTTCAACACTCTGAATCGTTCCAGCAGCCTTATCAATAACGATCGTGAACTTATTCGGCATCTCACCATGATTTTTCTGACCATAGCCATTGGCACGTACAACCACGGTATAGATCGAACCGCTGACGCTTGACTCAGCCGGATCGACTGTTCCGACCTCTGTCTCGTCCATAATAACGACACCATTATCAATTTCTTCTGGTTTAGAAGACCCATCATCAATAATTCCTGCTTGAGCATTGAAGAGTGCTTTCGCAGCATCAATTCCCTTAAGGACCGCTGTTGAAGACACGGTTGCTCCAGAAATTGTATTGAAATTATCCGTCGATGACTTATTCACAATCGTATCGATAAACTTCGATTCGCCAACTTGCGATCCGATACCCTGCGTATCATTCAAAGCAAGATAGGTCAATCCGACAATCTTACCGCTGTTGTTGATCCCGATCATGTAAGTAATCACATCATGATAACCTTGCGAGGAAACCTTGTATGCAAACCCTTCGCCAACTGCCTCATAGACATGTGTAACCAATCCGGTTTTATCAGAATTTGCAACTTCTTTATACTCAGAAGCTCCAGGAAAGAAAGTACTCAGATACGGTTTCACTTCTGCCACGGCCTGTGCATTAATTGTCGGTCTAGTCCATCGATTTACACCATAGAGTGCACCTGCTGCGATAACAACAGCAAGCAATACGGTTATACCCTTTTTCATAGCACCTCCTATTGACCGTTCACATAGGTAATCGCTGCTTTAACTGCAGCAATCGCTGAACGGGATGAGACTGTTGCACCCGTTACTGTTTCAGCAGTAATCGACGCATCTGAAATCGATAGCCCTTTAAATTGATTCAAGAAGGTCGGCTGTTCGATCTTATCGCCTACACCTTCCGTATCATTGAACACCGTGACTTCAACACTCTGGATTGTGGCCGCAGCCTTATCGATGACAATTGTAAATTTATTAGGCAGCTCACTATGGAACTTCTTGCCATACCCATCCGCACGAACAATCACCGTGTAAAGATTACCGCTCACCGTTGACTCAGCCGGATCGACCGTTCCAACTTCCGTTTCATCCATGATTTTAATTCCCTCTTTTACCGGTTCAGTCGGTACATCAACTGCCGGTGCAGAACTCTTCGCCTGAATGGTCAGTGTCCAAGATCCAATCCCCAGCGCTCCAACAATTACCAAGCAGCTCAAAATAATGCGATGTGCTGCATTTGCCTGGATGACATACCGATCACAGAATGACTCAATAGCCGGCGTTAAGGCATTCATGATCAGAATCGAGAAGAGAACACCTTCTGGCAGATTCGCAAACAGACGGATCACCATCGTCAGAATACCGCAGCCGATGGCAAAGTAGACCCTGCCGGACGCACTGGTCGGATTCGTAACCGGATCAGTTGCCATAAAGACAGCCCCGAACAATAAGCCACCGCTAAAAACAACAGAAGGAATATAAAGAAGACTAAGTCCCTTGAAGACCACGACCGCTGCCGCAATCAGGACGACTGTTCCGATATAGAAAACCGGGATCCGCCAATCGATGACTTTGCGGATAATTAAGAAAACGCAGGCCAGAATCAGAATCAATGAACACATTTCACCGATTGCTGCTTCATGATAACCCAAAAACCAATTGAGATACCCGCCTAGAGTCGATTGAGCACTTGCCATGGTATCTGCAGTACCTAGCCATTGCAAACCGTTCATGGTCGATGCCGGTGTTGCTGAAGTCGAAAGATCAGCAACCACGCGTGCAGAGAACATCAGCATAATCAAGGCACGGCCCACTGCTGCAGGATTGAAGATATTCTGGCCAAAGCCTCCGAAGATTAGCTTGGCGAGAACCAGACAAAGAAATGTTGCAGCACCGATAGCGTAGAGATCGACATTGGTCCGGCACATCAAGACAAGGATAATTGCCGTCACCCAGCCAAAGGAGGATTTAAGCGTCTCAAGAATAGGTTGTTTACGCAAGAGTGCATAGACACTCTCCGTGATTAAAGCAACAGCGACAGCAACCACGAGCATCAGAATAACATGAATGCCGATGGCACTGCCTTGATTGATAAATAGCCAAATCGTTGACGACGCAAAGACAACACAGAGTGCAATGGTCAGATCACGCATAATCCGTGAGGTCGTCAGCGTTGTGAAGTAATTCGGGGAAACCCGTTTTAATAATGACATCGCCCCTACCCCTTCTTCGCAAGCAATTCTTTTGCTTGTCTAACGCCATCAGTCAC
>CALNCD010000004.1 GCA_937874965.1 uncultured Erysipelotrichaceae bacterium
GACATTTAAAAACCGAACCTCCTTATCTTTGTCCAAGATTTGGGGTTCGGTTCAGTAAAACGCATCTTTTTTTTTGAAAGCAGTCTTGTATGTGTCGATGATATAGGCTGTTTTGGCGATATGGAGGGGAATTCATGTCATATCATTCAATTCAAAGAGTGCTTAACGCAGTCATGGCTGTTTTACTCTTTTTTGTTTTATATTTATTATCAATTACGGCTACGGAGTGTGACTTCATCATACCTGCGATCGGCTGGCATTTAAGCATCGTTGCTTGTATTCGTTTTTAGGATCTTTCTGGATTGGATTATTTACGGTGCTGGACAATCCGTTTTCGGTTTGCTTAACGGTTATCAGTTTGTATCGTTTCAATTCGGATCTTTATTCTTTGCCAAAGTTGAGAATCATAAATTTCGGTTGAAGCGATTAAGACTACCCGTGCAGCTGTCATTCTTAGTGAGTTTCATAGTGCCGTCCTGGAATCCTCTTATGCAGGCGAGGCACAGGGTGAATTGGATATTAGTCGGTGTTGCGGATGCTTTGTCAGGTTCTGCTCAGGAAGCTGAAATTCCGGGCATTGAACCTCAGGCGTAGATTATTCATGCAATGATGCTTTAGGAATCCGCGCAGTTAAAAAACCTTCATGGCATGTTTCGGACTTCTATTCAGTTCGATTCAATGGTGAAGGTTTTTATTTAAAAGTATCCCGGCTATTGAACCATTGCGAGTGCGCCCATCGGGTCCCAAGGTTCAAGTTCAATCACAGGTTCATCATAGGCTTTCAGCCATTTATCCGGAATATATTGCTGGTCGACAACGACTTGATAATTATATTCATCAAACCATTCATCGCTCATGATAAAGTAACCTTTGTTGGCCCCGATATCACTTCCCCAGGAATTCTCGACTTTCCAGCGGAGCGGTTTGCCGTCTTCATCAAGGTCAACCCCAACGAAGACCATGGCATGGGTTAAGCAGCTTTCGCCATAGTCGAGACGCTGTGCTTTATCAAGCGGGAAGCCGGTCTTCAACAAGGTCTCAAAATCAAAGGCATCCATCGCCATAACGGCTGTTTCACGGTCATGGTTCTGCCCGACATCACATCCGAACCAGACTGCGTGACCGTCTTTAAGACTGGCAATTGCTGCCTGTTTGAGGACATCGGATGGAACGTTGATGTATCGGATCGGATCGGCTTCATGAACTGTACCTAGATATTTTACAGTATAGGCTTTTCCGTAGGGTTTGTCTTTTGTTGGCGCATTGATCAGGCTAAGCTTCTGCTTGAGGTTCCATCCGACATACTTCTGGAAGAATACTTGCGGCGTGATTTTACGGTCCGCATGGTACAGGTTGTCTTTATCTCTGTACTCGAAATCGAATTCTGTAGGAGGCGTTCCTAGAACGATGCACAGAAGTTGGTAAATATCATAAAGCATGCCTTCCTTTGCCTGCCGCAATTCTTCAGCAGACTGTCCTGCTTGGTGACCCTCCCGCAAGATACAGGCGTTGCTTCTCAATTTGAGAGTTAGCAGACTGCCTAGCTTTGCGGAATTAGTACTTGAAAAAGCTTCAGGCATGGCATATTTCGGCACGGCACCGTACTTTGCCAACAATCCCTTGAACATATCCCATTGGCCACCATCTTGGACAGGGGCTTGAAGCAAATGCTGAATCAGGCGACCATCTGTAGGTTCGCTGAGTGTATCCAGAATATTTTCAAGGAAATAGTTTGATTTTTCAAATTTATCCCAGAAAAACGGATAGGTTTCTGAAAATTCGAAGTTTCCCAGATTATAATCGCCCATGACATTGACGCGCATGGTGTTCAATGAAGCAAACATCCAGCAGCGGCCGCTTGACTTTTGGTTGGTGATTTCCCCGCCTTTGATCTCAGTGGAAAAGACGAAGGGGTATTTCTTGCCCAGGTCGCTGTTGACAGCGGATTGATTCAATCCGTTGCGGACAACTGTATTGCGGGCGATGATGTTGTTTGGATCAGCGCTGAAACGCTGTGAAAAAGTCTTGATTAATTCTGATGTGATAGCCATAAAAAATCCTCCTTGTTCTACCGATTATTATAGGCCTTAAAAGTGATGCCGTCAAAGTGAGGAAGATAACCTTCATACAATTTAAGGTTATCTTCTTAAAGTCGATTTGATTGAAACGGATGAATAAATAACATTGATGATTGACTTATGATTGAAATATGAATGATAATATACTCGATTAAGGAGGAATTGATGTGAATATGAAACAAGTTGCGATTGTAACCGGAGCTGGAAGCGGGATTGGGAAAGCAGTTGCAGCATTGTATGTTGAAGCTGGTTTAAACGTCGTCTTAATCGATAAAGTTTTCAGTCAGAGTCCAGCGTTTTCAAATCGGCAAAACATGGGCATTGAACGACTGACGTTTGATGTATCCGATGAAAATGAATGGTGCCAAGCAGCATTGCACATTGATCGAGTGTATGGAAGCGCTGATATTCTTGTGAATTGCGCAGGTATATCCTCGAGTGATTCACTGGAGCACGGTTCGAGCGATGTCTGGAACTCAATTATGAACGTTAATGCCAGGAGTGTCTATCATTCAATGTGTACGTTCATTCCCGTCATGAAAAAGCAAAAAAGCGGGTCAATTGTCAATCTTACAAGTGTTGGCCATTGTATTGGAATTGGTGGTGGGACAGTGTATCCCGCAAGTAAAGGAGCGATCATTTCAATGAGTCGACGTGTGGCCGCTGAATATGGGAAATACAACATCCGAATAAACACAGTCTGCCCAGGATGGATAGAAACACCTATGACAAAGAATGCGCGCCAACAGAAAATGGATGAGTTCGTTGGACGTCAGGCTTTGAAATTGACGGGACAGCCTGAAGATGTTGCGCAAGCAGTTTTTTTTCTGACCAGTGAAAAGGCACGCTTTATTACGGGTACGGAGATTGTTGTTGATGGCGGACTACTGATTACCTAGAAGGTGATACGGATAATACAGCGTATTAGATACAGAAGAGAACAAGAAATGAAATATAAATGATTGACAAATGATCAATATATGATTACTATTTGATTATGCACTATTATGCATTAGAGGAGTGATCAAGGATGAGCAATTTATTTGATGAAACTATTTTGAAAAACCACACGATTAGGAATAGATTTGTGATGGCACCGATGCAAACCTATGCGTCTAATCAAGATGGTAAAATCTCTGAAGAAGAAATTGAGTATTTCAGATTAAGAGCAAAGGAAGTGGGAATTGCCTTTACTGGATGTACACCAGTTCGCCCCAATGGAATCGGTTTTGTCAATCAATTCCGAGGCTATGCTGATTATTATCTTGATAGCCTGAGTGCTATTGCATCAGCAATGAAAGAGAATGGAGCGGTCGCAATTCTTCAAATTTATCATGCGGGGAGAATGCCGGATATTGAAGTGTCTGAGAACAGGGATATCGTCAGTGCATCAGATATTCCAGCACCTAGGCCTGGATACAAGACGCCTAGGCCGCTTGAAGATAAGGAAATTGAGGAGATAATTGAAGGCTTCTATGATACGACCGTTCGTGCCATAAAAGCTGGTTTTGACGGGGTAGAGGTTCATGGAGCAAATACATACCTGATCCAGCAATTCTTTTCACCAAACTCGAATCAGCGAAGCGATCAATGGGGCGGTTCGCGAGAGAAGCGTACCTTATTTCCTCTTCGAGTGATTAAACGCGTATTCGATGCAGTTAGCGATATGAATGCGAAGGATTTTATCGTCGGCTATCGGATGTCACCTGAAGAGACGGAAGAGGTAGGGATCACGCTTGATGACTCATTGTATCTTTGTGACAAAATCGTCAATGCAGGGGTTGATTATTTCCATTTGTCATTGAATCGTTCTTTTGATCAAAATCCAATGCGCGATAGTACAGATTCACGTGTTATCGGTACAGAGTTTGCCAATGTCATCAATAATCGGATACCGCTTATTGGAGCTCGTCTTATCAACAGTGAAGAGTCTGCGAAGAAGGCGTTAGAAGTAGGCTATTCATACTTAAGCCTGGGGAAAGCGTTGTTGTTGAATCCGGATTTTGTTTCCCGTATACAGAACGGAACGCGTATGGATACCGAGATCACTTACAAGCAGGCCATTGAACGAAAATTGCCAGAAAAACTTCTGCAAAAAATTGATACTGTCACATCGTGGAAACATATGATTAAATACGAATAGGAAACGATTGCATCTGACGATAGAAGGACTTATAAAAGGCTGAATTTGATTTTTGGATTCAGCCTTTTTCGTATGGAGTATATTTTTTTATTCAGCGATTACGAAGCTCTTGATGAATTCTGGAGGCTTGCTGTTTGTAATCAGCGTACAGCTTTCTAAAGCGGAGAATGTGTACAGTTTTTTTATGTTGAATTTCGTGTTGTCGGATAGAACAAAGGTTTGTGTGCTCCGTTTTATAATTTCTTTTTTAATATCCGCATCGTAATCATTTCTTGATGTATATCCTGCGAGTTCATCAATGCCGTTGGTTCCGAATAAGGCGATGTCGTAATTGAAATCACAGAGCTTTTCTACAGTATCTTTCCCCAAAATTGCAGCAGAACCGAAGTTTACAACGCCATGCGGCACGTAAGTTGTGATATTTTTTTGGGCAAGCTTGTAAAAACTGTTTACAGAGTTAGTGATCAAGATGATATCCTTGGCCGTTATAAAATCAATTACGAGTGACGTTGTTGAACCTGCGTCTAAAAAGACAGTTTGGTTGTCTTTGATCAATGTCGCGGCGTACCGTGCGATTTTCTCTTTTTCTGGAATATTTCTCGAGAATTTAAGAATATAATCATCTTGGAAATGAGCTTGCTGATTGTCGGAGATGTCAATGTCTTTGGCAGACGCGCCGCCCCATAGGCGATTAATCATATCGTTCTTCTCCATTTTCACCAAATCACGACGGACTGTTGTATCGGAGATGTTTAATCGTGCTGCTAATTCTTGAATTGACAGACTCCCGTTTTCTTTCAGTAAATCTTCTATTTTCTTCCATCTTCGTTCTACTTTCATGAATGCCTCCACTTGATTACTACTTGAATTATGAGTGAAATAGAATAACTTGTCAATAATTGCCCTCTTATTGCATTAAAAGGTTGGATAAATAGAAAAATAAATGAATGATAAATGATTGATATAAAAATATATAGATGAAAATGATTAAATAATGACTGATTATGATTGACAACGGTTACATTAATGATATAATTTTTCCAGATAAGGAGGAAATTTGAATGGATGCTTTCATGGAATTCAAATTTGGAAACTTGAAAATTATATTTGGACCAGGAGCAAAATCCTCGATTAAGAAAGTGCTCTCAGGGGTACAGGGTATTCGACCCGTGATCTTGACGGATAGAAATTTGAGAGAGACAAACGCATTTAAGTCGTTTACCGATGGTCTTGTGAACGATGGCATCGCGTTTGAGGTATTTAGTGATATCCAGTCGGATCCCAGTGAAACCCAAGTCTATGAAGCGAAAATATTTGCCTTGAATCACCAGTGCGATTCGGTTATTGCCTTTGGGGGAGGGAGTATCTTAGATTCAGCAAAGTGTGTGGCTTTTGCGATGAGTAATGATATTGATTTGATGGATTTATCAAATAAGAAGTCTCCTGCTTTGGGAAGTGTCTATCAGAAGAGGAAACCTTTGATCTGTGTGCCGACAACAAGTGGAACCGGTTCTGAAATGAACAGTTATGCGGTTATCAAACAGGCGAGCACCCATATGAAAATGACGCTCATCCATGAGGATCTGCTGGCTGATTATGCGATCGAAGATCCTAAGCTAACCCTTGATTTGCCCTTGAATATTACAGGTCAAACATCAATTGATGCATTGACTCATTGCATTGAGGGGTATGTCTCAACGAAATTTACAGGAAATAACTTATTTGTTAAAGCATTGGCGATCGAAGGGATTAGTACAATTATTCCTGCTTTGGAAGCAATCATCGATAATCCTCGCAGCCTTGATTTGCGAACCGATCTGCTATGGGGAAGTTTATTAGGAGGGATTGTCTTGCAGTATGGGTCAGGATTGACGCATGGAATTGCGAATACAATTGGCTCCTATTATAACGCACCTCATGGCTATGTTATCTCGAAATTATTGGTTGATGTTCTAACATTCAACAGGACAATCGCATCCGAAAAATTCATGGTTATTGCTGAAAGTCTAGCTATTCAAGGGAAAGATGAGAACGAAACCATTGATCGTTTTATCGATAGAATCAAAAAAGTGATTGCGCGATTCAATTTTGCAAGTCTGACTAAAATCGGTTTAACGGAGACAGACTTTCCTAAAATTATCGAAACGTCTCTGGCAGACAAATGTACCAAGTATAATCCTAGAAAAGTAGAACCCAAGGATATTGATGTGATTTTAGATCATTTGATACAGGAGAAAATATGAGTAAAAGAAGAGAAATTTTCAATTTGATTGAGCGGTTTGTCAAGGGTCTGCAGACAAATGATCAAGACGAAATCAAAGCCGTATTGGCGCAGGATGTTAGCGGCAATTTATCAACAGCAGGTGAAATATCCGGGAACAAGGCATTATCGGAAAAGCTGCTGGTTCAGAATTTTGACTATTCTATTTCACGATTCACAGTTCTGAACCCGGTAGTTCGAACGGATGGGGATAGAGCTCAAGCGTCTTTCTATGTGATGTCATTAATAGGGAAAGTGCATACAGGGTTTCTTCATTCGGCGGAGTGGGGCGGAAAATACATTATTTCCTTGGAAGCCGTCGATAATCAGTGGATGATTAAATCCATGAAATATGACTTGGATTGGGTCAAAGGGAACACAGAGTTTATCAATAACTGGACACTTCTGGATTATGCTGTCTATTCCGGGCATAAACCATCGATATCCAGTGAATATGATTCCCCATGGGATGTGATTCCTGAAAACGACGAATCCAGAAGCAGCGAAGAGGAAATTTCCGAGGTCATGTTCAAGTATTCCTTTGGTTTGGACAACTGTGACTTTCGGCTTCATAAGACTTCCTATACCGACTCGGTCGTTTTCTATGCTGGATCAAAAATTATGGAGTCAGGCGCAAGGAACCTGATTAATAATTTCAAGAATACATCACACAAAGAGCACTCACTGCAACACGCTATTAAAATTGTTTCAATCGTGATTGCTCCGGATCAGGAAAGTGCTGAGCTCATCGGCTATCGGGTTGAACCGCATCGTTTAGGTTCGAAAAACTTGAATTTATCTACATTGGAATCAAATTTCTACAGTGCTAAATATACGAATAAATTCATTAAGATCGAAGGGAAGTGGGTGATGACTGAACTCCATTATGATGCCAAAGTATTTGTTGAGCCTCGTTTGAGCGAAGATATCTTTGCGGATGAAGTGGCAATCCAAGGTGATGCCAATGCTTAGCAAACTGCAAAGTGCAGCATTTGAAATCATTGCATATGTGGGGGATGCGAAAAGCAAGTATGTAAGGGCGGTGGAACTTATACAGCAGGGCAACAATGAAGAAGCTTCCTTGGCATTAATTAAACAAGGGAATGAACAATTAAACAATGCGCATAAATGTCACTTCGAGTTTATTCAGCTAGAGGCTAATGGGGAAAGCCTTCCTTACTCAATGCTATTTATGCACGCAGAGGATCAGTTATTGACTACGCAGACTTTCAGGGATTTGGTTGAAATGATTATAAATTTGCACAAGACTATTCATTTACTTAAGGAGGAAAAAGAAGTATGAGCGGGTCTAAAAAGTCTAGCATTAGAGAGCGAGTAATGAAGATTGCGGAAAAAGTTGGTACAGAAGTTCATCTTAAAGCGATTCGGGATGGATTCTTAACAACAATTCCTTTCTTGGTATTGTCCGGTTTCATGGTGTTCTTTGCCTACGTTTTATTCTCGGGAGATAATTTTATCACTCAGAATCTTCCGAAAAATGTCGTTGATGCTATTGTGTCCATCAGTTCAAAGACAATGAATGGCGGACAGAATATCCTCAGCTTATTTATGGTACTGCTTGTTTCGTACAACTTGGCTAAATACAAAAACTACAAGAGTCCGCTGATGCCGGCATTGGTTAGCCTTGGGACCCTGTTCATTTTAATGCCAAGTGAAATTTCCTATGGTACCATGGGGACTTCAGGTATGCTGGTTTGCTTGATGACAGCCCTGATTGTGACAGATTCTTTCTTGTTTCTGAATAAACAGCAATGGTTGAAGATCAAGATCAGCGGGAATGTGCCTCCAGCCATCATAGAGTCTTTCAATTCAATGTTTATTGTTATTCTTATTGAAATTGTTGCGTCTATTGTATCCTTTGCTTGCTTGTCTTCAACAGGTCTTGAAATCCATGCTTTGATTAATGATGTTATTCAGCGCCCGCTTGTCGGAGTAGCGACAAATCTTCCTGTCTTCTTGCTCTATTTTGGATTCGGGCAATGCTTGCTTTACTTTTTCGGAATTCATCCTGCCGGTGTCATTAATCCTATCTTTGAACCGTTGTTATTGGTGGCTATTGAAGACAACAATAAAGCGTGGTTAGCTGGGAATCCGATTCCGAATATTATTAACCTGCCATTTCGAGATGTCTATGGAACGCTGGGAGGAATTGCCTGTACACTTGGCCTTATTATCGCAATTTTCCTGGTTTCCAAGCGTAAGGACATCCGGGATGTCGCTAAGGTCGGGCTGCCAACAAGCGTATTCAATATCAATGAACCGATCTTATTCGGAATTCCAATTGTATTTAACCCAATCTTGTTCATCCCGTTCTGTTTTACAACAACAATTATTTACATCATTGCTTATTTTGCAACATACATTGGGCTGGTTTCGAAACTTGTTGTCTATACGACATGGTCGACACCTATCTTCTTATCGGGATATATCGCAAGCGGCGGTGATTTCCGAAATGTAATTCTGCAAGCGGTTTGTCTGGTTATTGCAGTGCTTTGCTACCTTCCGTTTGTTAAGCTTTTGGATCGTCAAAAAGTAACCGAAATCGGTGATGCCGATGATAGTGATCTGAGCCTGGATTAATCAATTCCCTCAAGAGGAGACTTATGAAAACAATTTTACTGGTGTGCAGTGATGGAATGTCGACAAGTTTTTTAACGAATAAAATGAATGACATTGCGAAGGAAAAAAATTTAGATTTAAAGATTTATGCAAAGTCGGAGACAGCGATAGAAGAAGAACTCAATGATATTGATGTTCTTCTTCTGGGACCGCAAATTGCTTATTTGGAAGAAAAAATCAAGGATCGTGTCAAGGGGAAAGTACCTGTTGCGTCCATCAGTGTTCTTGATTTTGGCAGGCTTAATGCAGTTGCGATCTTAAAGCAGGCAGTTCAGTTGATGAAAGAAAGAGAATGAGGTTGGTATGAGTGTTATAAATTACAATCTTACAGGGATTGAGGTCCTTGTGGGTGAAGGCGCCATTTCTGGGTTGAAGCAGGAAATGCAGAAGTTGAACGTATCGAAGCCGCTGATTGTTACGGACTATGGAATTGTTGCATCAGGAATTGTTGCAGAAGTTGAAAATTATCTTCGTCAGGAAAATATTCAGTTTTCCATTTATTCAGGTGTTCTTCCGGATCCAAAGGACGTGATGGTGGACGCAGGATTGGCAATCTACAAAGAAACGGGTTGTGATTTTGTTTTATCAGTCGGTGGCGGAAGTTCAATGGATACGGGAAAGTGTATCTCAATTATGACGGTTCATCCGGGTCATATTTTGGATTATGCGCGAAGTACACCGGATCATAAGGATTTCACCAGGAAAGGGTGTCCGATTATTTCTGTTGCGACAACAAGTGGTACAGGAAGCGAAGTGAGTAAGTATGCAGTTATAACAAATGCGAAAACAAACCGTAAGACGACAATTGCTTCTAAATATATTCTAAGTGATGTCGCAATCCTAGATGTGAATTTCGCAGTAAAAATGCCACAGGATGTTACTGCGTACACCGGTATTGATGCCTTAACCCATGCGATTGATGCCTACACTTATAAAACAACCATTGATAATGCAGTCATGATATCTGATTCGCTGGCATTGAGTGCAATCAGAATTATTGGTGAAAACTTAGTTGAATGCTACAAAAATGGATCAAATAAAGATAGCCGTACAAAGATGATGTGGGCAAGTCTTATGGCGGGAGTTGCTCTGAATATCGGCAGCGGTGAATCGCATGCATTCGGATCAATGCTGAGCAAGTATTATGGTGTGCATCATGGAATATCTGTCGGGGTATCGTTGCCGTATTGCATGCAATACAGTCTGGATTATGCGCCCCATCGGTTTGCAGATATCGCTATTGCTTTGGGTTCACAGGCAACCCGAAAGACCGATGAATTGGCTGAAGAGTCGGTTCATGCTGTCAAGCGGATCTTAAAGGATCTTGATTTCCCTCATATGTCCGATTATGTCCATTCGATTGACGAGGTTCGTAAGTTTGCAGATGAATGTGCTGGCAACAGCTGTTGTACCAGCAATGAACGTATGGTGAATGGTGATCAGATTATTCAGGTCTTTAAAATGGCATTAGAGGATAACTATGATTGAAGCGAAAGGTAATCACGAGCAGCAGTTCCCAAAGGATTTTCTTTGGGGAGCTGCTGTTTCCGCCCATCAATGCGAGGGATTCTGGAATGTCGATGGCAAGCAGGCAAGTATTGCTGACGTGATGACCGGAGGAAATCGACTCAGTGAGCGAAAAATAACGGAAACGATTGATGGTGAAGCGTACTACCCCAATCATACGGGAATCGGATTTTATGAATCCTATGAATCAGATATCCGAATGATGTCCGAGATGGGCTTGAATTCATTTCGTTTCTCCATTGCGTGGTCGAGAATATTTCCTAAGGGCGATGAAATCGAACCGAATCAGAAGGGATTAGACTATTATAGCCGTGTTATTGATACTTGCCTTAAATTCAAGGTGGAACCGATTATCACATTATCGCACTTCGAAACACCT
>CALNCD010000005.1 GCA_937874965.1 uncultured Erysipelotrichaceae bacterium
CTTTCTGTATTAATCATACTAATAAAATAATACAATGTGATTTGAAAGTCAATAAAAAGCAGCTTCACGCTGCTTGAGTCGATTAAATATCGATACCGAGAACTCGCTTGACAACCAATCCGATTACAAACGCAATAACTGCAACGCCCATTGAAATCGTGAACATTTCCAAGAATCGCCGTTTAAAAGAGAATCCTTGTGCGACGGACACATAGTAAGTGAAAGCAACAATCAGGCTGACGACAATAAGAAGCATTATTCCAAGTGCAAGAATGTACTGCGAATCCGGAAGAATGACATAAGGGGTTACCATCAGAACAACAGCAATGATGTACATGATTCCTGTATAGAGACTTGCTTTAAGTGGATTTGCATCAGTTTTTGAACTCTTTTTTGCAAGGTATTCACTGCTCATCATCGAAAGTGTAGCGCTGATTCCTGTTACAATTCCGGATAATGCAACAAGTTTTGTGTTCTACATTGCAAAGGTCAATCCGGCAATCGTCCCTGTCAGTTCTACCAATGCATCATTTAGCCCAAGGACCATGGACCCGATATAGTTGAGTTTTTCTTCATTGAGCAATGAAATCAGTTTTTGCTCATGATCAACCTCTTCTTCAGCAATTTTCAAAGCAATCGGAAATTCTTCGCCGATGGTCCGGTAATGTTCGGCGGCATGGATTTCTCCGCCTTCCATTTTCTTTAATACAAAGGTGTATCCAAGTAATCTTCCCAGCAAGGTATACCAGAAAATGCGAAGTTTATTGGGCTGTATTTCTTTTTTGCTGATTGATTTCCAAGCATTGTAGTGATCCAGTTCCTGTTTCGCAATTTTGATAAGGACAGCTCTATTCTCGTCATCAGGAATAAATCCCGCAATATTTGAATATACATGGTATTCTGTAATTTCATTTTTTTGAAGTCTTTCAACTAACTTTAGCCGATCATTAGTCATCTTTAATTCCTCCCACCCTTATTATAAGGTTATTCTTAATCAAAAGACTATAAAAATAAAAGAGGTGTGATAAAATGAACAGGCAAGGAGTGATGATTATGTATGAAGTCGTAGTTGTCGGTGCAGGACATGCTGGAGTCGAAGCTGCATTAGCATCAGCTCGAATCGGACACAAGACTGCTTTGATTACATTGAATATAGATACAATCGCAATGATGCCCTGCAATCCTTCTGTGGGAGGTCCGGCAAAAGGGATCGTTGTTCGAGAGATAGAAGCCTTAGGCGGTCAGATGGGAAAAACCGCCGATAAAACCGCTTTGCAGTTTAAAATGTTGAATACGAACAAAGGACCAGGTGTTCAATCCCTGCGTGTTCAATCGGATAAGGTTGCATACAGTTCAATGATGAAAGACGAAATAGTCAATCAAGAAAACTTGGTGATTGAACAGGAAATGGTTATTGAAATCATTTGCAAGGATCAGGTTATTGTTGGCGTTGCATGTCAAAGCGGGCGGTTTATTGAATGCAAGGCGCTGATACTGACGACAGGAACGTATATGTCATCAAAGGTTATGGTTTCTGATCATGTCAAGGAAAGCGGACCAGATGGATTGCCAACGACAAAATCCATCAGTGCTTCAATCCGATCATTGGGACTGGAGACCTTTCGCTTGAAAACCGGGACGCCTCCACGTGTACGGACCAATACAGTGAATTTTTCTGAAACGGCACTTCAGCCAGGGGATGAGAATCCTGTTTACTTCAGCAGGGAAACCCGACGCTCTGATGTTATTGATGTTCAGTATCCTTGTTATCTCACCTATACCAATCAAGGAACCCATGAGTTGATTCTTCAGAATCTGAACCGTTCCAGCATGTATTCCGGTGTAGTGGAAGGTGTTGGACCACGGTATTGTCCATCGATTGAAGATAAGATCGTTCGATTCTCTGACAAAGAACGACATCAGTTGTTTCTGGAACCTGAGTCAGCAGAGCTGGATACCACCTATATTCAAGGCTTTTCCTCGTCCCTTCCAGAAGAAGTTCAGGAGAAGATGGTTCATTCCATTAAAGGACTTGAACATTGCGTGATTGAAAAATATGCTTATGCGATTGAATACGATGCCATAAAACCGACACAGCTCAAACCATCATTGGAAACAAAAACAGTCCAGGGTCTTTTCTGTGCAGGCCAGATCAATGGAACATCAGGATATGAAGAAGCTGCAGGTCAGGGGATCATTGCGGGAATCAATGCTTCAAAATACATAAAGAAAGAACCGCCGTTGATTTTAGGAAGAGATGAAGCTTATATCGGTGTGATGATTGATGACTTAGTTACTAAAGGGACCAAGGAACCATACCGGCTTTTGACATCCAGATCAGAATACCGCTTGCTGCTTAGGCACGATAATGCGTATCGAAGATTATCCGGATATGGTTATCAGGCAGGTTTAATCAAGGCAGAAGATTACACGGCGATCACTGAAGAACTGCTGGCTGTCGATAGGCTGATTGCAGAATCTGCAATGGTTCATCTTCCTGCTTCAGACGAGCTGAATACCTATCTTGCTCAGAAGAACTATGAGCCTCTGCAGGGAGGCATGAGCCTTAAGGATCTCGTAAAACGTCCGCATGTTATGCTGGGGGATTTATTGAAAATATCAGGAAGAAAATATGATGCTGCAATTGTTCATCAAGCAGAGGTTGAAATCAAGTACGAAGGCTATATCAGCAAAGCTAAGAAAGACGCTGAGAAGCTCAAGCAAATGGATGTGATGTTGATTCCTGAGCACTTGAATTATGATGAAATCATGCATTTATCATTGGAGGGACGACAGAAGCTTTCAGAAATCAGACCGCGCACAATCGGACAGGCTTCACGGATTTCAGGTGTTAATCCTGCAGATATTTCTGTTCTGGCTCTAGCGATACAACATTATCAAACACCGCAAGCAGGAGCATGAAAATGTCCTGTTTTTGTGTTCTTTTGCTGTTTAGACGCTAAAAGAAAGAATAGAATTCTAAATCAATGAAAAACTAGCGTATAATGAAAGCAGTAAAAGTGGAGGTTTACATGTATAGTACAAGAAAAGTGAAAGAAGATCTGATTTATGTCGGAGCAAGCGATCGCCGGCTTGCTTTGTTTGAAAACTTGTTTCCCTTGACTGAGGGAGTGGCGTATAACTCGTATGTGATTCTGGATGAGAAAACAGTCCTGCTGGATACTGTTGACTCTTCCGTCAGTATGCAATACATGGAGAATGTAGAACATGCTTTGAATGGAAGGACTCTCGATTACTTGGTGATCAACCATATGGAGCCTGATCATTGCGCCAATATCGAGGCCATTGTTTACAGATATCCAGAGGTTAAACTAGTGGGGAATGCAAAGACCTTCCAGTTCTTCGAACAATTCTACACGCTTAAAGACTCGGAAAATTATCACATCGTCAAAGAAGGTGAGGAGCTCAGCATCGGCAAGCGAACGCTAAAGTTTGTGATGGCACCGATGGTTCACTGGCCAGAAGTTATGATGACCTATGAAACCAGTGAGGGAATCCTGTTTTCTGCGGATGCCTTTGGTGCTTTCGGTGCTCTAGATGGAAATATCTTTGCAGACGAATATGATTATCGAGGAAGGACGTTGGATGAAGCAAGACGGTATTATGTCAATATTGTCGGGAAGTTCGGGGTCAATGTTCTGAATGTCCTTAAGAAATTCGACAATCTAGCCTTGAATATGATCTGCCCGCTGCATGGACCGATTCTCAGAGAAAAAGAAGACATTGACTTGCTGGTTGGTAAGTATGTCGCTTGGGCAAGTTATGAACCAGAATTGCAGAGCGCTTTGATTATCTACGGTTCGATGTATGGAAACACAGAAAATGCGGCTCATTTCCTGGCTAATGAACTTGCTAACCAAGGAATACGCAACCTTAAGATGTTTGATGTATCGAAAACAGATGCCTCTTATATTATCAGCAATCTCTGGATATACAGTCACATTGTATTTGCTTCGCCGAATTACAACGGGGATCTTTACTTCAAAGTCGACAACGTTATCCGAGAAGCACTGGCCTTAAGTTTCAAAAACAGAAAAATTTCATTTATCACGAATATGTCCTGGGGAGGGAAAGCCTTGAAGACGATGCAAGAGCTTCTTGAAACAGGGAAGAATATTGAATTCATTGGTGAACCGGTTGAAATCAAGTCTTCATTGAAGCAAGAAAATGAAGCGAGCCTGCTTGCTTTAGCAACAACAATCGCACAATCCATTAACGCATAGATCACTTCCCAGAAATCAATGTTTCTGGGATTTTTGTTACTAAAACCCCCAGATAGTCTGGGGGTACAGTAGAGCTTTAGCGGTGTATTCCTAAAAAAACTCCATCTGCTAGAATAGAAGTGCAGTCTGTCAATTGCACTGAAATAAAGCAGAAGGAGAATCCAATGAAGGACACCCACAGTTTATCACACACCACATGGAGCTGCAAATACCATATCGTGTTTGCACCGAAATACAGAAGAAAAGTATTTTATGATGAAAAGCGACTAGAATTAGGAGCGATTTTTGAGAGAGCTTTGCCGATGGAAAGGAATAACAATACTGGAAGCAGAAGTTTGTGTAGATCATGTTCATATGCTACTGGAGATACCACCGAAGTTAAGCGTATCAGGAGTAATGGGATTTCTGAAAGGGAAGAGTAGTTTGATGATCTATGAGCGATGGGGAAACATGAAATACAAATATAGGAATCGTCAATTCTGGTGTCGTGGATACTACGTAGACACGACAGGGAAGAACACCAAGAAGATACGAGAATACATTACGAATCAATTGAAAGAAGATCGGATTGCAGATCAGATGACACTAGAGGATATAGACCCGTTCACGGGAAGCAGGTAAAAGGTGCACGTGACAGATTGCATCAGCGCTGTAAAGCGCAGCAGGAATTAAAGGGCTACGCCCGCAGAAGTAAAACCACCAGCTAAGCTGGTGGATAGTTATT
>CALNCD010000006.1 GCA_937874965.1 uncultured Erysipelotrichaceae bacterium
GTGATGGGAAATCCGCCGTATTTGGGAAGTAAAATCCAAGATGAGAAGCAAAAAGCGGATATGGCTTTTGCTTTATCAGAACTTGTAGACGGCGTTGCGAGCAACCACCTTTATGCAACCAAAGAGAATCCGTTGCTACCGCAGATGAAGCGTGAAGAAATTGACGATTTTCTGTATCTGTCTTGCTTCTCTCATAAAAGATTGTCAATTCAATTGAATCAAGTCGATCAATTTGGCCGAACTGTTGATAATGTTGATGGAATGTTCTACGGGGAAGCCTACCATGATTATTTTGTGTTTGCAGGTCAGCGTATTTTGTGGGAATCGGTGCGGAATATCAGCTTAGCCGAGACCGAGGCGATGATTATTCAGGAATCAAAGGAAATAGAGAGCAGCAACCGATAACGTGGAGGTTTACTTCCTCAAAAAGATGAAAGCCCTTGCTATTGATTTGTGTTCATGCTATTATGCTTGTAATAAACGGATAGTGATTGAGATTTCAAGCTAAACCTGATTTATGATATTGTTTTCGCAATATCCTGAATGAGGTTTTTTTCTGGAGGTGAATCGGTGAAAATCAAGAAGATTCTAAACAACAACGCGGCAATTGTCATCAGCGACGAAGGGGTTGAACAAATTGTCATGGGTGTGGGTCTGGCTTATAAAATGAAGAACAATGATTCAATTGATGCCTCTAAAATCGAGAAGATCTTCTCGTTGGATAATGCGGGTGACCATTCAATGCTGAAACAGCTGGCAATTGAGATTCCGATGGAATATTTTACGTTGTCAGAGACGATCATCACGTATGCACGGACTTCTTTAGGGAAGCGCCTGGCTGAATCCATTCATATTTCCTTGGTTGATCACATCCATACTGCGATTCTTCGTTTTAGAGAAGGGATCGTCATTAAGAATCCTTTGCTTTGGGATGTAAAACGATTCTACATGGATGAGTTCAAGGTGGGTCAGGTAGCCCTTGAAATGATTAAAGAGGATTTCGGGTGTGATTTACCTGTAGATGAAGCTGCATTCATTGCACTGCATTTCGTCAATGCTCAGATGGATGATTCCAGGGAAGAAGCTTATTCAATTACCAAGATTATGCAGGAAATCACCACGATTGTTAAACATCATTTTCATACTGAATTGGATGAGAGTTCTGTCTACTACTATCGGTTTATTACGCATTTGAAGTCCTTTGCTCAGCGCTTGATGAGCCATACTACATATGATTCCGAACAGGATAATGAATTGCTGGATTTGATTAAGTTCAAGTATCAGAATTCATTTGCCTGTGTGATGAAAATTCATGACTTCATCATCAAGCAATACCAGTACGTTCTCTCTGGAGAAGAACAACTCTATCTAACGATTCATATTGAACGTTTGATATATAAACAAGTACGAAAGGAGGACAGTGATTCAGATTAGATTTGCATTGGATAGTGACATTAAGTTGGCTAAACCGTCGATTAACTTTCACCTAGAAACGGAAAGACGGAGGTAAAAACATGGGAAAGTATGAACAGCTTGCAAAAGAAATTATTGAGAATGTTGGAGGAGAGTCCAATATCAATGGGTTAACCCATTGCGTTACTCGGTTACGCTTTAAACTTAAGGATGAATCGAAAGCGAATGATGCTGCATTAAAAGCAAATGAAGGGGTCGTCACCGTTATGAAAAGCGGCGGCCAATACCAGGTCGTTATCGGCAATCATGTCGATGAAGTCTATAGAGATGTTGTGACAGTAGGCAAAATCAATACCGATACTTCTTCAGCGCCCGTAAGTTCATCCAAAGAAAACATTTTTAATCGTTTTATTGATATTATTTCAGGAGTCTTCCAGCCAGTGCTTGGTATCATGGCTGCTGGCGGAATGATTAAGGGATTACTTGAATTAGTTGTCTTCTTAGGCTGGATTACCAATACATCTGGTGCCTATATGATCTGGAAAGCAGCGGGAGATGCATTATTCTCTTTCCTTCCGATCATTCTCGGATATACATCCGCGAATAAATTTGGGTTGAATAAGTACATGGGAATGATTCTTGGCGCAGCGCTGGTCTATCCAGGAATTTCGGGGTTGGGCAGTGGAGATACCTTGATGACCCTCTTTGCTGGAACAGTCTTTGAATCGCCTGTTTCACATACTTTTTTAGGAATTCCGGTTATTTTCCCGCAAGCCAGCTACGTATCAACGGTTATTCCTATAATAGCTACAACCTATTTCGCTTCCAAAGTTGAGAAGCTTGCGGTCAGAATCACGCCAAGTGTTGTTCGAACCTTTGTTGTTCCTTTCTTGACATTGGTGATTGTTGTCCCTATCGCTTTCCTAGCTATCGGTCCGGTCACCTCGTGGTTAAGCGCACTGATCGGTGCAGCCATCACTACTGTCTATAATCTTTCACCGGTTGCTGCCGGCGTTGTGCTTGGAGCTGTTTGGCAAGTGCTGGTTATTTTCGGTCTGCATTGGGGCGTTGTTCCGATTGCAATTCTAAACTGGTCCAATACAGGATTTGATCAATTGCTTTCCTTGATATTTGCCGCTTCATGGGCTCAGACGGCAGTGGTATTAGGGATCATGATAAAAACGCGGAACAAGAAATTAAAGGCGCTTGCATTGCCTTCTGTCATTTCGGGAATCTTCGGTGTAACTGAACCGGCAATCTACGGTATTACCTTACCGCGAATCAAGTACTTCATTATCAGTTGCGTTGGCGCGGCACTTGGCGGGGGAATCATCGGATTTTTCCAAGTTAAAGCATACAGTGTTGGCGCGATGGGTATCTTTGCGATCCCTTCCTTCATTGAACCGGGCTCCAATAACCTCATGCCAGTGGTATACATGTTGCTTGCAGCCGGTGTGGCAGTTGTCATTTCTTTGATTGTTACTTTGATTTTATATAAGGATAGCGATGCTGATTTAGAGGCCGGAAACGCTTCAAACGATCTGAAATTAAGTGTCACACAGGAAAAGATCCATGCACCGCTTGAGGGCAAGGTTCTATTGCTCGATCAGGTCGATGACGATGCTTTCGCACAAGGCGCCCTTGGTAAAGGGGTTGCGATTATTCCTGAAAATGGTACAGTAAAATCACCGGTAGACGGCGTAGTTATGACATTGTTCCCTACGCTTCATGCCATCGGTATTGTGTCTGAGGGCGGTGCTGAAGTTTTAATTCATATTGGCATGGATACCGTCGAACTCAACGGTGCTGGATTTTCCCCGTAAGTAAAGCAGGGAGACAAGGTAGCGAAGGGG
>CALNCD010000007.1 GCA_937874965.1 uncultured Erysipelotrichaceae bacterium
GATTGACATTCGGCGGCCAGTTCATCATGGTTCGCTCCAAAAACACGGTGCTCCGTATTGTTGGGTTCCATATGGTTGTCTTTGCGATTTCTGTCTTGTTGGGATTGATCATCATGGCCTACACGAATGAGGTTGTGGTTAAGGCAATGGGTGTCTGTGCAAGCATATCCGTAATGATGACGGCCTTGTCAGTGATCAAGCCGGAATTCTTCTTGAAACTCGGACGGACGCTGTTTGTTGCTTTACTTACCGGCATTGTGATGACTGTGCTCTTTGGAATGGTCTTCAATATGGACACGACTTGGATTGACTGGCTGATGATTGTTGTTTTCTCCGGTTTTATCGGGTATGATTGGGCGATTGCGCAACGTTATCCAATGACTATAGGCAATGCGGTGTTTGCGGCAGCATCCCTTTACATTGATATTGTGAATATCTTTATTCGTTTGCTGTCCATCTTCGGACGACGGGATTAACGATAACGATCTGAGAAATCAGGTCGTTTTTTTGAATTACGGCTTATGCTGTGATATAGAACGGTTGAATAAAAAAAGAGGGTCCTTGAACTAAGGACCATTTCTTTTGGCGATACACTGTATCCGAAGCACCTTACGCTTCAATTTCCAGATAGAGATGCCAATGGAAACTGTAGAGATAGCTTCGTAATGCTTTTCCAGGAAAGAGCTCCTGGAGAACTGAACGGTATTGCCTGATCTGGTTCTGATGGCGTTGTTTCAGATCGTCGATTGAACAGTTATCGGTTTTATAGTCGACCAGGATGAGGGTTGATTCCTGTTCTACCACAAGATCCATGATGCCATAGAAGGGTTTGTTATCGCGCAAAACCAAGAAGGAATATTCGCGATGAACCTTGCCGGTATGAAGTGTCTGGGTCATCGGGTCATCCTGAAGGTGCAGAATGTCCTGGATCTGCTGGCTACCTATTGCCGGATAGGCTTTCGCAAGCGTATCAGCCTTCCAGCCGTCTTCAGGACTATGTTCAAGGATGTGGTGCATCATGGTTCCATAATCCAGTGCAGATTTCAGGTCTTGAGTAAAGTCGAGTTCAAGTTGGCGGGACAGGTCGACCGTATGGGATGCCCGTGCGCGTTCACTAACCTGCATCGGGTTATGATGACGAATAATCTGGACTGTTTCAGGTGCCGGAAGTGCTGCCTTTGCGGGAATCACATTTTCAAATGTTTTGATTTCAACATGGCTGTTCTGGGGAGTTATCGATCCCAGAATCAATGCGGTATAAGGGATTGAACTGAAGACAATGGAATTGTCCAGGTCAGGAAGGGGTTTGTCCGAGTATGTATCAACCAGGATCATCTTCGTCTGGGCACGCGTCAATGCAACATAGAGAAGGCGGATGGATTCTTCCAGCTCCTGGGCATTGGCACTGAATTCACTCAGAAGTCTCAACAGGTTCTTGCGTCTGACATGTGTTTGCGGATCAAAGGAGTTCAGGGCGATCCCCAGGTAGGAATTGTATAGGAGCGGTGCGCTGAGATCCTGGACTTTGCGTTGCGATGTCGACCAGAAGAAGACCAAAGGAAACTGGAGCCCCTTCGATTGATGAATAGTCATTACCTTAACGACGTCATCATCACTGGACACAGGAATGGCTTGGGAACTCTGTTCATTCTGAAGAATATCGATTGTATTGAGAAATGCCGGAAGTCCGCGTGTTCCTTTCATTTCGATGTCCCGGGCTTTCTCAGCAAGAAAATCAATGTTTGTTTTATCCTGGATGGAAAGAATTTCCTGATAGGCATCATTGGTCTGGGCAAGATGATAGAGGCTTTGATGGATCGGTTCTGATCGTATCATTTCGAGATTCTTCTTAATAAGCGCATATGTTTGCGGGAAGAGACTGCTTAACGCCTGGAGCGGATTTTTGGGTGAGGCTAAATGAAGGCGGGCAATCTGCTCATCTGTGAACTGATGGAAGACTGAACTCAGAAGGGTGAACAAGGCTCGGCGGTTTCCCTCATCCAAGGCAAGCCGATAATAGCTCAGCAGACTCTGAATCACCAAGGACTGATAGAATCCGGATTTATCATCAATGAAGTAAGGGATGGCGGCTTGTTCAAACGCAGTTTTGAGATCACGCTTTGTGGCGTGGGAGCGGACCAGGACAACCATGTCCTTCCAGGAATAGCCAAGGCTTTGATAATGAATCATTTCATTGGCGATATGTGTGGCTTTGCGGGCTTTATTGCCTTCAGGTTCGGTGTCATTGCTGTCATCTTCCAGAGCGTGCAGGAGATGGAATTCAACCTTTTCGCTGTTTTCAATCTGCTTCGCGATGCCCGTCTCAACCCAGTCCTGTTCTCCATACGAATCACTGAGGACATCCACACGCATCATCTGTGTGAACAGCGCATTATTAAAGGAAACGATATCCTGCTTGGAACGGTAGTTGTTGCTGAGGAAGAGAACTTCATGGTTTTCATTGCGGTGATGAAGCAATGAACGCATCAGTTCCGGACGGGCGCCCCTGAATCCATAGATGGATTACTTGACATCGCCGACCCTGAATGTGTTATGGCCGTTGGAAATCAGCTGGATGATCCGATCTTGTATGGCATTGGTATCCTGGTATTCATCAACGAGGACTTCCTGGAAGCGCTGCTTCAGCTGGTTCGAGGCATAAGCGCCGTCTGCCGTCAGGATTTCCAAAGCAAGATGTTCAAGATCACTGAAATCAAGTCCCTGACGTTGTTCTTTGGCTTCGCTAAAGGCAATGGTGTAAGCATCGGCAAGCTGCAGGAGAATTGAAATAACCCCGCTGCTCTGATGCAGCAAGGAAAACTGCTGGTTGAGCGGATAGAAGTGTTCAACCAATGTTTTGATGGATTCGATGAGTCGGCTGCGGGCTTCGGTGTACGCAGGAACTTTCATGACCCGGGAAAACTGAATGTCCAGGATAGCCATCATGGTTTCCTGAAACCCGGTATCCTTATCCTTATGTTGCTGAAGAGCCTTCAGCAAGCCGCTATACAGTGAATTGAGGATAGCCTGTTCCTGAGGTTTATTGACCTCACAGGCATCATAGGCAGAGAGACATTCAATGACCAGATGAGCAAGATGTTCAATCTGAATCTGGTAGTAAGTCCAATAGAGATCCTGCAGGGCTTCAGGAAGTTCCTCAATCGCATTGGCCTCATAGGTCTGTATAATGCGTGCTCTTGCTGCATCAGCATCCTCCTCTTCCCAAAGGCCTTCTGCTAATGTCAGAACAGCACGATCCAATGCTTCCGTACTTGCTGGATTCCCGGAAAAAAATGTCAGGGTTTCGTTATAGGCGGACACCGACTCATGCATGACTTGCAGATGGGCTTGGCTCAAGGCCTGAAAGCGGGCTTGCTTAAGTTCGCCTTCATCCAGAATATTCAAGGCCCGCTCAGGGTTCAAGGCTATCAGATAGCCATAATTCTTGACAATCATCAAGCATAAGGAATGAATGGTCGAGATGGAAGCGGAAGGTAAAAGAATCAGTTGCTGCTTCAGAAACGGATCATCTTCTGAAGATAAGGCGAGGGCAAGCCGCTTCTTCATTTCACTGGCTGCTGCCTCAGTAAAAGTCATGGCACAGATTTCATCGATGCCCAGACGATCAACTTTCATCCGCTTAATCAAACGCGCAATTAAAAGGGTCGTCTTGCCGGCACCGGCAGAAGCAAAGACAGTGACATTCTTGCCGGTTATTTCAATGGCTTTACGCTGGTTTTCGTTGAAATTCATCAGTGGCTCTCCTTCAGTGAGACATCTTTCATCAACAAGGGTTCACTTTTCTTGTATGGTGAAAGAACATGGCAGATGGACTGATAGTGACAATATCGGCAATGCTCATCAGCAGGGTCAACCGGAATACGGCCTGAGGCCAGCTCATCCAGCAGGTAACGGTAGAGCTCTTCAAGCAATGTCTTGATGCGATCAGCATTCATCAAAGGACTCTCGACTTCATTGCTTTTGGATAACTTGAAGCCTTTGATATATATAGGATCATGAAGCAAGCCATTCAGGGAATGAAAGGTCCATCCGCTGAAACGACGCTTGGAGATCCACGTGGCTTCGAGGTTGTCCTCACTTTGATAGACCAAGCCTTTCGTCGATGAGAATGAGGCATAGCTGCCAGAGAGGCGGGGTTCTTTCAGATTCAGATAATAAAACCCATAGACCGGCTTGCCCAGGAGCTTTTCCACAATCCAGCCGTAGGTCAGCAGCTGAAGCTGTTCACCGGCTTTAACGCTGTCCTCTTTCAGATCATGAGCACTGCTCTTGTAATCGATGAGGATAAACCCATCCTCTGTACTGTCAATCCGATCGACAATCCCTGTCAGGTGCAATGCCTTCAGTTTTTCACCTAAATCCGGATGATCAAAGTGCCATTCGCTGTAGGCTGGCTTGAATTCAACCTTCTCCTCATACCCTTTGAGAAAGTCCAAGGTATCACGCATTGACGCCATAAGCGTTGTTTTCACATACAGGTAATGAGGCTTTCGTTTTGGGTAAAGGTCAATCAGACGCTGAATAAAGGGATCAATCAGCGTTTCCAGTACTGAGTCGCTTACATTCGGATACGCTTTGTTATACGTAGTGGTGAGAGCTTGCATGAGTGCATGCTGAACAGTGCCTAGGATACGCGTTTCAAAATGAGTATCATCGAGATCATCCAAGCCCAGGCCATAGTTGAGAAAGAAGCGAAACGGACATGAAAAGAAAGTTTCAAATCGGGATATGGAGCCCTTCAAGATGTTGTCTTTAAAGAACAGGGCATGGGCTGTTTCAGGCGTAAGCTGGTGATTCATCTGGGGGATGATTTGCGAATGCTGGATTAGTGGCCAGCGTTCAAGAGTTGTATAAGGGCGCATTGCTTCTTCAGCTTCGTACGCAACATCACGGCTTTTTCCCTGGTAGTCGCCATCGACAAATGAAATAACCAGCGTATCACTCAGGGTATAGAGATGGTGCAGATAACGGGTTTGCTGCTGGATCCGCTCAGACATCGGCGGATAGCCTTCAATCTGGGCTAAATAAGTTTCGTCGATTAATCCGCTGGCCAGGGATATGCCAGGGAAATGAGCTTGATTGGCGCTGAGAACCAGAATTGTCCTGCTTCCATTCACAGGAAGATGATGCAAGTCCCGCACTTCGATGCCTTCGTGAGGGCCTTGGCTGGAAGTGAGCCGTTTCAGCTGGTCAAAGAACAGGGGCTCAGGATGATCAAGTGTTTCCAGGATTTCCATGTGGGTGGATAGATAGGTTGAGATGACGGCAAGGTCCATGGTGGGATGAATGCGGCAGAGAAGCTGATAGCTGCCTTCAACACAGGCTCTGAACGGAACTGCGGGAACAGCAAGAAGAACCATCAGCTCTTGACGGGTTGCTTCTGCCTGTTCTTCCTGGCGGAGAAGAGCCTGATACTCTCGTGGATCAAGGATGGGATTAACCAAGGCTTGAACGTGGTTGAAAGGGGCTGTGATTGCGTTGAGATCAAGGTCAAACCGGCGGATATAGGCTGCAAAGTCCAGACTGCTGGTAAGGGGCAGCAATTGATTTTCGAGAATATCCAGAAGTCCTGATAACGAAGGCTTGCTGAAGTAGGTGTAGAGCTTGATGAAATTGCTTGCTTCTGGATTTATCTGCTGCAGTGTTGACTGAAGGGGAATCTGATAGCGTTCAAAGACTGTTTGAAGGACATGGATTTCATTGGGATCACAAAGAATAATCACCGCATCATCGAGTGAATGATTCAAAAGCCATTGGGCACAGGCTTCACACTCCTGGCGTTGATTCAATCCGTGGTAGAAATGGTGGTCGGCAGGTATCCGTACAGGGAAATCAAGTACGGTTGCTCCCTTGTCAGCAAGACGTTGAACCAGCCGATGCTGGAAAGGAGTGTAGGCTTCCGGGTAGAGGACTAAAGAAGCAATGTCCTGCCGCGTATCCAGCTGATTATTCAGGTCAGAGCGAGCAGTGCTCAATGGATGAAGAAGAGCAAGTGCACGCTTGACTTCATGATCTTTCTGAGTTACTTCCGGTAATGTCGCTGCATCGATAGCGTAGTCGTGGAGTTCTTTTGCCAAACGCCAGAGTGCACGGATAGTATCAGGATAGTCCAGCATCGGGCGAAGCAGCTCAAACTGTTCCTTGTTCTGGTCAAGAATACGTTTGGCATGAAGCAGATCAAGTGAATCACGGCCAGGTTTCCCTTGTTTCTCTAACCACGATGAAAAGCTGAGGAATTCAAGATTGCTCAGTGATCCGTATTGCTTTAGCAGTGATGTCATCACATGTTCACGCTGGGTGTTATCCAGAAGATAGGTTTTTTTCATGCCTCAATTATACCAAGTTCTGCCATGATTTGAAATCAAGAGTACATGCAAAGCAGTGCGAGGATATTTTGGGCTGTGCCGGAAAGAGGGGATAGTTTCATAAAGCTCAGGGATTGAAAAGAAGATGGAACGAGGACAGATCTGGGTTCTTGAGTTGAAACGGCGATAATCGGCGTCCTGCATTGTATAGGCTTCCTTCGTAATCAAAAGCGAGGAAAAAAAGGCCTGGGTTTCCTGAGGTAGATTTGCGAAAATCGCAAGTTTGGACAGATTTCCGAAATTTACAGAATAATTTCAGTTATAATCTTTCATTCTTTTCATAAATGTGTAAAAATAGTACTAGGTTTCGCATAAGGGGGTATGTTATGTCTGTCTTTGACGTTTTAAGCCGGATTGAAGATGATCGTAAGGGGAAGGGTGAATGTACCTTTAACGGGTACGCAGAAGACTATCTGAGTCTTCTGGATGATGATTCTTCCTTACGTCCTCTGCTTGAGGGTGTGGTGGAGTTGGATGATAATGCCAGGGTCATGGTTAATTATCGTTTTGCGGTGAATGTGTCTGCAATTTCCAACCAGATTATCCGGTATAAGGATGCGACGAAGTTGCCGAAGGAAGCCTTGAGTGTTCCTTTGATTCTTTACAGTCATACTTTAAATGACCAGGGGTTTGCCTATGTCCTGAATCAGGCGGCAACATCTACGGATTATCTCTATGCGAAGGGGCGCTATTATTGTCTGACTGAGCAATATGGTCTGTTTGAAGACTATCGCAACGATGTGCTTACCGATGTGCTTCTGGATGACAATCATCTTCTGGATGTCTATGACAAGCTGTTGAATGGGCAGCGTAAAATCGGGGCATTGCAACGTGAAATTGACAGCAGTGTCTATCGCAGTTTTCAAGAGTATATGGCATTGGCCCTGGCTCTTGCGGAAGAGAACAAAGCTTATGTTACAAGTCTTTTTACCTCTTCGGAGGGAATTGATCGTGGCCCGGTCATTTATGATATGATAGAGAAGTGGTTTCTCCTGAAGAAATCCGTCTATGTTCAGTACATGTCCAACAAGCAATTGCTGAACGATGAGAATGAAGGGAATATCCGCCTGCAACGTCAGAAGGCCAAGCAACATGTGGATGAAATCCCGATTATGGCCTTCAGTGAAATGTGGCGATTATAAACAACAAGGAGTATCCCATGAAATTAGTATCCTGGAATGTCAATGGACTACGTGCCATTATGAAAAAAGATTTTCTGAATCAGTTCAATGGATTCGAAGCGGACGCAATCTGTCTGCAGGAAACAAAACTGCAGGCTGGCCAAATTGATTTTGCGCCAGAGGGTTATCACAGCTATTGGAATTATGCCGTTAAGAAAGGTTACTCTGGAACTGCTATCTTTACCAAGCAGAAACCGCTGTCGGTTCAATACGGTCTTCAAGAGGATGAACATGACCAGGAAGGGCGTGTCATCACCGTGGAGTATGACGGATTTTATTTGATCTGTGTCTATACGCCGAATTCGAAAGACGGATTATTGCGCTTGGACTATCGGATGGTCTGGGAAGATGCTTTTCGTGCCTACCTGAAAAAACTGGTAGATCATAAACCGGTTGTGGTCTGCGGTGATCTGAATGTTGCCCACCAGGAAATTGATTTGAAAAATCCAGCAGCGAATCATAAGAATGCCGGTTTTTCCGATGAAGAGCGAGGCAAGTTCTCAGAACTGTTGGATCATGGATTTATTGATACCTTCCGCTACCTGTATCCAGAAGCCAAGGACCGTTATTCGTGGTGGAGCTACCGCTTCAATGCCCGATCCAGAAATGCGGGATGGCGCATCGATTACTTCGTTGTTTCCAAAGCACTGGCGCCGGCGATTGCGGACGCTGAGATCTATGACCAGATTGAAGGCAGTGATCATTGCCCGGTGATGCTGGAACTTGATTTAAGCCGCTTAGCCTGACAACTCGGACAGATTCCGTATAGTTCCAACCGATGTCCTGTGATGACATAGTTGGAGCTTTTTTCGACTTCAGATTCAAAGTCATGCATCGGACAGCCTTCGATAATTTCAATGGCTTTGCATTCCTGACAAATCAGGTAATGACGATGCTCATGACGATTGAATTCATAGGTTGACTCGTCATTGTCCATATGGGTTGTCTTAAGGGCCAGCCCTTTTTCAGCCAGTGTATCCAGATTGCGGTAGATTGTGGAAAGATCGACGTTCTGTTCATCCTGGTTTAGTGTTTTATAGAGTTGATTGATGGTCATCGGCAAAGGGCTGTCCCTTAGGATTTCCACAATTTTTTCGCGCTGAGTGGAATATTTGATATCGTGATTCTTTAGTATTTCTTTAACGGTCATGGTTAACCTCCCTGTATTCATTGTAGGTACGAATGAAGGAAACATTGATTTTACCATTGGTGCTTTCAATGAGCTTCGCTTCAAGATGCTGATTTTGACTTTTTACAGTATAACTTACTTGATCATCGTATTGACGATCCACGATGAGATCCGTTGCTTCAAGGGATGATTCTACGGGATTGATCTGAGCATAGGGGAAACGCAGCTGGTATTCGAGGATACGCTGGGGATACAGCAGCACTGCTGCATTGACTGCCAGTGCGGTGCTGCTGGAGTAGGCCTGGATCAGTCCTCCGACTCCAAGCAAGGTTCCGCCGAAATACCGGACCACTACGCATAGGACGTGATCAAGATGATGCCCCTGAAGAACAGTGAGTATCGGTAGACCGGCACTTGATGAAGGTTCTCCATCATCGCTTGATCGTGTAATCTCTTCACAACGAAATGCACTGCAATGATGGGCTGCCTTGGGATGAAGCTTACGGATTTCCTTGAGTTTCTCCTTTGCTTCGTCTTCTGTGCTGATGGCCATAAGATACGTGATGAACTTTGATTTCTTGATGTCCTGTTGAACGATGACATCTTCTTTTAATCGACAGAAAGGCTCAGTCGACATCGAAGGGATCCTCAACGTCATCCAGGAAATCCTGCTCTTCATCGTACAGGCAATCCAGAAGATGGGTTCGAATACTTTTGATTGGCTGCTGATACCCGATAAACAGCAATTCATTGATACGGTCACCGTATTCGCTGTCCCATCCCATGTTCTCGTCCATGCCCTCGGAATGAATCAATTCCAGAAGTTCAGGTGATTGTGACGCAATCCATTCTCCGCCGACGCTGATTTCCACATTGCTGCCGACCTGGGAGAGAACAAAGGCTATATCAGGCTGGGTGGCTACCCAGAAGGCACCTTTGGTCCGCAGGGTTGTAAGGGGGAAGTGCTCGAAGAACTCAGCCAGTCGGCGCGGATGGAAAGGACGGTGACATCGGAAGACAAAGGTATTCAACCCTTCATCATGGTAGCGCTGATCCACTGTCGGTTCCATCGGGGAGGGGGTTGCCTCTTCATCAAAGAGATGGGTATGAAGAACAGCACGATAGGGGAGATTATTCCCGTAATGGCTTTTGATGACGCGTGCAGTCGGCTGTAGCAGCGCAATGAACTCCTGAGTCTGCTGAACCGAGGGAAGATCCATGACTTCTGTATGCGTAAGCAGGACGACATTGCTGCTTTCAATATAACGGATAGATTGTTTGAAAAGTTCGGTGGAATTCTCAGTATTGGAAACCATCAGTTCCTGGTTCATGGTCGTCCATAGCTCCAACGCATTGATCAGTGAAACGACACTATCGATGCGATAGGCATTGCGCAGGCTTTCGGACAAGGCATCGTCAGAATACAGCAAAGCCTGCAAGACATCATCCACAGGATACTCGCCGGAGAGTTCAATCATCAATGTATCAAAGTCCTGGCTGCGATACAGTTCCATCATGATTTTCATCAGGTTTTTGACATAGGCAAAGAAGGCTAGATCATCATCGGCACTGATGACTCGCTCGTCGGTGGTAATCAGCAGATCAGGAGATGCGAACAGTGCAGGATCAATCGTACGGGAACCCATGTCGAGGTTAATCAGTGCCACACGGTAAGGGTGATTCTGAGAAAGGACGGCGCGAATCAATGTGCTTTTACCTGCACCTGAATTGCCGCTTAACAATGTAATGGGAATCTTCTTTGGTTTCATAAGCCTCCTGAACTGCGAATCTTTTGCAACTGAATTATATGCTAATCCAGATAAACAGTCAAATCAATGGACCAGGCTGAAACCCTGGCCAATCGATCAGGAATATGGAATGGATTCCTGATAGAAACCGTGATTCTGCCCTTGCAAACATCGCCAAGGTATCCGTAGGCAAAGAAGGATAGTCAGATTGCACTCAGGTTGACAGGCTTGGGGATGAAGTCTATAATCAGTAATGCAAATGATTTGCAAATAGGAGGCTTTATGGCGTTAATTCCAATTACCGTGTTGACTGGTTTTCTTGGTGCTGGTAAGACAACCCTGATCAATACGATTATCAAGCAAAAAGATACCGATGAGAATATTGTGATATTAATCAATGAATTCGGTGATATCAGTGTCGATTCAGAACTGGTTCTAAATACCGAAGAAGATATCTACGAAATGAATAACGGCTGTATGTGCTGTGTGGTTAGACAGGATATCGTCGATATGCTGGAAGCGATCAAGAAAGCCAATGACGAAAAGAACATGAGCATTGATCACATCATTATTGAAACCAGCGGTCTTGCCGATCCAGGACCGATTGTACAGGTTATCCTGCAATCTGCTGAACTTCAGGAAGACTTTGTAATCGATAGTGTGATCACACTGGTGGACGCAAAGAATGCATTGTACCAACTGGCCCATTACAAGGAATCCATTGATCAGGTTGCTTTTGCTGATACGATATTCATTACGAAGAAAGATCAGGTTGACGTGGAAACCTACAATGCCTTGGTGCATGAATTACGGGCAATCAATCCGTATGTCCAGTTAAAGGATCTTGATTTAAAGAATGTGAAGATGACCGATGTTATCGGACTTGACCTCTTTGACAGAGCCCTGACAGGTACAGAGAAACTGGTTGAAGATCTGGAGAATATGAACCTGGATCATGACGATCATCATCACCATCATGACCATGATCATGAGCATTGTGAGCATTGCGACCACGACCATCACGATCACGACCATGGTGATGAGCATCATCATGTTCACCATCATCATCATTCCTCAGGGATTGACAGTTTCTCAATCAGCACGACGAAACCGCTGAACCTGGAGAAACTCAACCAGTGGACGTCCCGTTTGATCTTTACATACGGAAATGATCTGATGCGATATAAGGGTGTTCTCTATATCGAAGGAATTGATGATCAGGTAATCTTCCAAGGAGTCAATCAGTCATTTATGACGGAATATGGAAATCCGTGGGTTGCTGGAACAGAGAAAACACTTTTGGTTATTATCGGTAAAGACCTTCCGAAAGATAAGATTCTTGATTCCTTTGAAAAGGATGTTATCAGTCACTAAACACTCGCAAGAGTGTTTTTTTAGTAGAATTTGAAACTGTCTTTAGGAGTATTCAGCAGTATATTATTGATATTTGCAAAGAGCGCATCCACAAAAAGCATGTAGGGCATGAGTTTCATATAGCTTGCTTTATTATTGGGTAGATTATTGAGAGCTGGGAAGGAATAGATAAAGCCGTAATCAATTTTATGTGAGGGAGTACCAGAGGCAACAATGTAGAGTGGGATGAACTTTTCCTTGCATTTCCGGGTGACTTCCATAAGCACTCCCTGATAGAGGTCGGAATCATAGAAAAGGACCACGACATTGGTATAGTCTGCTTTGGAATTAAGGAAGTTCAGGAGTCGTTCAATTTCGTTCGTTTCATAATAGGGTGCTTCGACTGCATTGCTGTAATCAATAAACAGCGATGAGACAGAACTTAGTTTACCAAAACCGAAGGGGACGATTAATTGGCATTGGAGAAGCTTACGCGCCAGGAGATCAAGGTCAAGAATACCGATGCTTTCATAGATAGCTTCGAATTCAGTCTGCTGAGTTGCCCACAGTGTTTTAGTAATCTGGATATTACCTTGTTTTTCGAGTTCGATTTCTTGATAGGCATTCTGCAAATCATACAGGAAAGCTTTATAGTTTTCATAGCCTAGCTTGTTGACGAAGCGGCTGATCGTTGCTGTGGATAGGAACAGCTGCTTGGCAACTTCGGTTATTTTCAGATGATTGAAATCTTCGAGTCCAGTAAAGAAGTCTGCAATAGATGATTCTAGCGGTGTATATTCGGATTTGTGATTCAGCATTTCACGGATAACATTGTTTTTCATGTACTGGTCTCCTTTCACCAAACAGATCATTTATACTATTTACATTACCATATCTTTTCCTGTAAATGCGTACATTCCTTTCATTTCAGGAGAGATGAAAGAATCTTGATAAGCCCTTTAAATTAGATTTTTTGATGTAAACGTATACATTCATCATTTATCCTGTTGTGGGATTGTGTGTTTCAGTCTAAATTAATTGGGAAAGGAGTGCATAAGCACTACAGGGAAAGTTTATGAATACATTTCGATTGATTCTGATCTTTGCGGTCATCATTGCTTTTGTGGTATTGATGATGAAGAAAAAGATTCCGACCATCCTAGCCTTGCCGATCATGGGATTTCTGGTTGCTTTGATTGCTTCGGTGGGAACATTGCCATTGATGGGACTATTCAACTATTCAACGATGGTGAATGGGGCATCTGTTGATAATCCAGGAATTTTTTCATCCGTGATTACCGACGGTGTGAAGATGATGGCTGGAGCGGTTTCGACAATTATCTTTGCATCCGCATTTTCAAAGCTGCTGATGAAGCAGAAGGTTATTGAAAAAATAATAAAGACAGCGGCAGAATATGCTGGTGATCGTCCATTGACCCTGGCATTGGTTTTCTATGTTATTATCTCAATCATCTTTATGGCTATTGGCGGATTAGGGGGCGTTATCTTGGTTGGTTCAATCGTGCTGCCGATTATGCTCTCTGCAGGATTGAAACCTATTCATGCTGCTTCCATTTTCCTATTGTCACTGAACTCCGGTGGAATTGTCAATCCAATGAACTATTCTACATACATTGCCTTACTGGCACCGTCCATGGGGAACAATACACAGTTGGCGCAGCAGACTCTGGTCAGCATGTCATGGGTTATCTATGCGATTGCCTTCCTGGTTCCGATTGCCTATATTTTCATTCATATCAAGCCTTCTACCAAGCGAGTTGCCTGGTCGGCAAATTCAAATATTAATCTTGAAAATGCAGAAGTCTCCAAGTTGGCAATGATTGCGCCTATTATTCCGGTAGTTGTATTGATTCTCAGTGCGATTACGAAATATACAATTCCATCTGAAATTGCAATTGTGATTGGGATTATCTATGTGTTGATCGTTACGAAATCATCCCATAAACTTCAATTACTGTCCCAAAGCTTTGTTGAAGGAGTTCAGGATGTTGCCGGTGCAATTCTGTTGATGATAGGTATCGGGATTCTTATCAAGGGATTCCAGTATTCTGCTGTACAGGTCATTATCGGCCCTGCCATTGAAGTTGCGGTTAGCTATTTGAAGAATCCGATGACGTATGTCATAGGGTTTACTATCGGTTCATTGCTTGCCTTGTATCGTGGACCGATGAATACCTTTGGGATCGGGGGAGCTTTACCGGCATTATTTGGAGCAGCAGGATTCAGCCCAGTGGCGATTATTTGGGCTTTACGGGCAAATGGAAATATGCAGGGGTTTGGAGATCCGACGAATTCTCACAATATCTGGATTGCAGATTTCGTCAATGTCGATGTAAACGAGATCCTTAAGAATGTCCTAGTGTATGGTCTTGTAATTTCATTCTTGGTTTTATCCTATGCAGTCTTTATCGCAAAGATTCAATTGGGCGTCTAATTAAGTACTATAAAGGAAGGTAGAGTATGGCACACAACAAAGTTCGGGTAGGCATAGATGTTGGGGGGACCTTTACAGATGCAGTGATTATTGATAATACGACATTAACGATTATTGATAAACGGAAAATTCCAACAACGCATACCAGTAAAGAAGGAGTAGCAGAGGGGATCATAACCATTATCCGTGATTTGCTGCGTGACAATCAAATCCGCCCGGAAGATGTTAGTTTTATTTCGCATGGAACCACTCAGGCAACAAACGCTTTATTGGAAGGGGATGTGGCTAAAGTCGGAATTATCGGTATGGGCGAGTCAGGATCTGCGAAGGCAGAGACAAATATTGAAGCGCTGGAATTGGCACCTAAGAAATATCTGGATACCGACTATGCCTTCATTCCTTCCGGTCAAGTGAGTACTGACTTACTGAATCAGACATTGCATCAATTCAAAGAGAATAATGGTGAAGTAGTGGTTGCCAGCGAGGCGTTTTCAATTGAACATCCTGAGCATGAAAAGGCGGTGATGGATGGGGCATTGGAACAGGGTTTCTATTCAACTGGCGGACATGAAATCTCACAGCTCTTTGGTCTGCGGCTTCGAACTCGGACAGCTGTTGTGAACGGATCCTTGATTCCGAAAATGATGGAAACGTCAGATATGACCGAAAAGGTTGTCAAGGATCTTGGCATTGACCGTGACCTGATGATTATGCGTGCTGATGGTGGAGTCATGAGTGTTCAAGAGGTCCGCAAACGCCCTATTCTGACAATGTTGTCAGGTTTGGCGGCTGGGGTGGCAGGAGCAATCATGTATGAGCGAATATCAGATGGTATATTCTTGGAAATGGGAGGCACATCGACGGATATTTCGGTGATCAAAGATGGCAAGGTGATGATTAAGAATGCCAGTGTGGGAGGACATAAGACTTATCTGAAATCTGTTGATGTGCGAACGATCGGCATTGCAGGGGGGACGATGATCCGAGAAGACGAGAGCGGGAAGCTGTTTGTCGGCCCTCGCTCAGCTCATCTGGCCAATGTTCCCTACGAATGTTATAGCGATGCCTTGGATGATACGGCAGTGCTTGCTAAAATCCAACCAAAAGCTGGAGATCCATCTGATTATGTGGTTATTGAAGATCAAGCGGCACACCGTGTTGCATTGACTCTATCAGGGGCTGCGAATTATCTTGGTTATGTCCAACCTGATGATTATTCGTATGCAACAACGGCAGTTACCCGTAAGGCTTGGCAGATCTTTGCCGATGCATCAAATCAGCAACCCGAAGCTCTTGCGCGTAAATGCCTGGATTTGGCAGCTGAAAGGATTTGTGCGGTTATTCAGGAATTGATTCAGGAGTATGAGCTCGATAAGGAATTCATCACATTATATGGCGGTGGAGGAAGCGCTGGTGTCTTCATGCATTACCTGGGAGAAAAGACAGGCTTTCAAAGTGAAGTGGTTGAGAATGCGCC
>CALNCD010000008.1 GCA_937874965.1 uncultured Erysipelotrichaceae bacterium
TGTCGGTGCTTTCTGTTTGATGATTTATCGTCGTAATCAACGCTGAGAGGTCCTATGCTAAAATTCTTGCTACCTGCGCTCATCTTACTCTTTCTCTTTCTGAGTGTAACCCTCTGTTATCGTCTGAACATCACCTGGACTTTGGATAATGCTGTTTCAAACGGTATTGTAAAGCATCGGCAGATTCGCTATACCCGCCTGATGCGCTTGCTCTCCTGGGTCGGCGGAATCCAAGGCAATCTGATTCTTGGTTGCTTTGCCCTGTTCATGCCGTTCTTCCGACTTCACTTCCTTCGTCCGGTCCTGGTGATTACTTTGATATCAGCACTGCTCAATCTTATTCTGAAGGATATCTTTGACCGTGACCGGCCCATTCATCTGTTTCTGATTCATGAAAATGGATTCAGCTACCCAAGCGGCCACTCCATGGTCAACGCTACTCTGTATTCTCAAATCACCCTTCTCAGTTTTATCTATCTCAATGCCGATATTGCCCTTAAGATTATGATTGTCGCAATCCTGATGATTCTTCTCATCGGGTTTAGCCGCATCTATCTTGGCGTTCATTATCTCACTGACGTCATCGGGGGCTGGGCTCTTGGCTTATCTTTATCTTTCTTCTTCACTTGGGTTATCCAAAACCCGTTTCTGCATGCATTGCTGTATTTCTAACTTAAAAAGGAGGCTAGGCCTCCTTTTGTTTACAATCGATTTTCCAGCAGTTTATAGAAGCGGAATACATTGGATGCATTCACATCATCAAGGTTGAAGATAAATAGGTTATTGTCTTCGTCTTCTTCAAGTCTAAGCTTCCGTTGGGCAAGATAAGCATTGATCGCCTCTTTTTGATGAAGAGCACCAAGATCTTTCGCAAGCTGGTAACCATCTTCTGAAACGGCCTCATGGATAAATAGATTCATCGCTGTCCCTCATTTCTTATAGGAAGTATAATATACACTGTTTTGTGAATCAACGCAAGTTTTTCTTCCCTAATAATGCCACGTTATCCTTCTGTTTCCTAATGTTTTGCCGGATGAGAGCTTCATCCCCAAGATAACGGGTTACAAACTCTCCCTTGACGTCATTCAGAACCAGCGGCACGCCGGTGGGAATATAAAGGTCATCAATTGTTTCAGGCGGTGTATTAAGAAGCGTCTGAAGTAGCGCCCGCATTGAATTTGCATGCAGGCTGACCAGTACATTTTCATGACGGTTTAAGCAGGGTCTGATCAATTCATCAAAACATGCCAGAACCCGAACCTGCGTCATCGCCAGGCTTTCGCCTGCGGGCAACATCTCTGCATCAAGTGTACGATAGCGCGGATCAAAGCGCGGATGCATCGGATCATCCCATGCCAGGCGCGGCGGGCAGCCCTCAAAGGAACGCCGCCATTCATAGAGCTTATCCTTGGGATAAGCGTGAATTGAATCAATCTTGCTCTGTGCTTGTAATTCTCCATAATGACGCTCATTCAGACGCCAATCCTTGACAACTTCGATCCACTCCAGATTCAGCGTTTCAAGCATCAGGTTCAGTGAATCAATGGATCGATCGAGAACACTGCAGAAAGCTCTCTGGAAGCGAATACCATCAGCCGATAATGCTTGACCCGCCTGAATGGCTTCCTCTCTTCCCTTGGCTGTCAGCTGACCATTCAGCCAACCGCAGAACCGGTGTTCCCGATTGAAATCACTCTCTCCGTGTCTGACAAGCACTACCGTCACAAAGATACCTCATTCAAATCGATCACCGCTTTTAATTCAAGTTCATGCTCAGCCCAAGTGCACCAATAGATGCACCGATGTTCGATCTTCAATTTATCAGGACTTGCTTCACTTCGATACAGCAAGTTAGAAAGAAAACCGCCATGGGTGACAATAGCCGCCATCCCCGAATCACTCATCCTCGAAAGAAAATTCAAAGCCCGCTGATAAACAGCCTCATCGGATTCTATCGCAGAGCGCTCACCTATCGGCAGATTACGATACTCGTCATACAGCAGACCGCTGCAGGCTTTATAATCCCGCTCAATCAAATCTGAATCAACCTGGATATCAAGCCGATGATGCCGGTTGATCAGTTCAGCACTCTGATAAGCTCTGGAAAGCGGACTGCTGAAAAGCAGCTGAATCGGATAATCCTTCAGATACTCAGAAAGCGATTCCCCATCCTGCAGACCTGCTGGAGTCAACGGGATATCTTGATGTCCCTGAAGGCGACGCTGCTGATTCCAGAGTGTCTGACCATGACGCATAAATAATAAATCCATGACTTCTCCTTGAAAAAAAAGAGCTATGTTTACCATAGCTCTCTTTCATTAGATAACTTGAACGTTAACTGCTTTGTCGCCACGATCTTCTGTAACGATTTCGAATGTTACACGTTGACCGTCTTGAAGTGCTTTGTAACCGTCAGCAATGATTCCAGAATAATGTACGAATACATCTTTTCCACCATCAACGCTGATGAATCCATAACCCTTTTCAGCGTTAAAGAACTTTACTGTACCTGTTTCCATGTGAGTACCTCCTCTTCGTAAATAAGAAGTACAATGAAACATACTTTACTAGTGTGCCTACTACTCTCTTATTCACTACAAATTTACCACTTTCCAACTCAATAGTCAAGTATCAAATCAAGAAAAGATAGCGCTTTTATGCCTATGATAGAGCATTTACTAATGCTTTGAGATTCATTCTCATTAAAGAGAGATAATCTTCCTTTGCACTCACTTGTTCGGCACTCATTGCTTCAATCGTATAGAGCACATCGACCTTGGCCCCGGTTTCCTTGGAGATTGTATCCGAAAGCTTTGTGGAGGATGCAGATTCCGCAAAAACCACTTTGATTGAATTTGTCTTCATATACTCAATGACACTTGCAAGAGTCTTAGGATCCGGTTCAGATTCCGCATAGATCCCCTCCAAGGCAACTTGTTCAAGACCATAACTTGCACAGAGATAGCCAAAAGCCTGATGGGAAACAACTATGGTATGATGAGCCACACCGGCAAGCTGGGTCTTGAATTCCTGATCCAATGCATCGAACTGAGCTGCATAGGTCTTGTAATTCGCTTCATAATCGGCTTTATGGTCCGGGTCCGCGGCAACCAACGCCTCATAAATTGTTGTCATCTGCTGCTTAGCACGAGAAACGCTTAACCAGATGTGCGGGTCATATTCACCATGATCATGGTCTTCTTCATGCTCATCATGGCCTTCTTCATGTTCTTCGCTGGCATGAATCAATTCTACGCCTTTCGAGGAATCCACTTGAGTCACCTTATCCCCCAAAGTCGGCAGCAGATCATCCACCCATGACTCCAAGCCGACGCCGTTATAGACGAAGACATCACTTTCAAGAATCGCGGCCTTATCCTGTGCAGACAACTCAAAATCATGCACTTCTGTTCCAGTCGGAACAAGGTTGACAACCTCAACATGGTCGCCGCCCACTTTCTGGGCAAAATCCGCCAATGGATAGAACGAAGCCACAACCTTCAATTTTCCAGAAGATGCCGGTTTCGAGGAACAACCACTGACAATAAATAGAATGCTCACGAGAAGCAATAACAGTTTCTTCATAAATCCTCCAAATGCAAATGATTTGCATTTGTAATTATAGAATATCTCTGCCGGTCTGTCAACAAAAAAAGTAAGCAATGCTTACTTTACAGGAACAATATTCTGATCTTTCAAGAGAACATCGTGGGCACCGCCCTCAATGATACTCGTGGAGGATACCAGGGTCAAGCGTGCATTAGCCTGAAGTTCTTCAATACTCAGGCAACCGCAATTACACATTGCTGAGCGGATCTTCGCACAGGTTGCTTCCAGATTATCATGAAGTGATCCAGCATAGGGAACGTATGAATCAACGCCCTCTTCGAAGGAAAGCTTACTGGCTCCGCCAAGATCGTACCGCTGCCAGTTTCTAGCCCGTGCAGACCCTTCGCCCCAGTATTCTTTCATGTAATTTCCATTCACCAGGACCTTATGAGTCGGGCTTTCATCAAAGCGGGCAAAGTAGCGGCCCAGCATGCAGAAGTCCGCACCCATGGCCAAAGCAAGCGTAACGTGGTAATCAAAGACGATACCACCATCAGAGCAGATAGGGACATAAATCCCAGTTTCTTCGAAATAATCATCCCGCGCTTGCGCCACTTCTATCAATGCAGTCGCTTGACCGCGGCCGATGCCTTTGGTTTCGCGGGTAATGCAGATAGAACCGCCGCCAATACCGACCTTGACAAAATCAGCACCCGCCTCTGCAAGGTATAAGAACCCTTCCCGATCAACGACATTGCCTGCACCGATCTTCACGCGCTCGCCATACGTCTTGCGGACATAGTCCAAGACACGCTTCTGCCATTCGCTGTATCCTTCCGAAGAATCAATGCAAAGGATATCTGCACCAGCCTCAACCAGCGCAGCAATCCGTTCTTCGTAATCACGGGTATTGATTCCAGCCCCGACGAGATAACGCTTGGATTGATCCAGAAGTTCCAAAGGGTTTTCCTTGTGTTCATCATAGTCCTTGCGGAATACCATGGATACAAGATGGAAATCTTGGGTGACGACAGGAAGGGAATTGACTTTCCTATCCCAGATGATATCGTTGCATTCTGAGAGAGTGGCCCCTTCAAAAGCATAGACAATCTCACTGAGCGGCGTCATGAATGCTTCAACCTTCGTAGCGGAATCCATCCGTGAGATACGGTAGTCACGGCTGGCGACAATCCCGACAAGCTTGCCATGTTCACTGCCGTCATCAGTCACTGCGACAGTTGAGTGACCCGTCTTCTGCTTCAATTCCAAAATATCCGCCAGGGTTTGATCCGGCCGAATATTTGAGTCACTGACTACAAACCCTGCCTTGGTATTCTTTACCCTGCGGACCATTTCGGCCTGAGCAGCTATGGATTGGGAGCCATAGATGAACGAAAGACCTCCTTCTTTCGCCAAAGCCACCGCCATCTTGTCATCCGAAACAGATTGCATCACTGCAGAAACCAGCGGAATATTGATGGTCAATGCAGATTCTTCTCCTCTGCGATAGCGTACAACACCCGTTCTGAGCGAAACATTGCTTGGTACACAGTCGGCTGATGAATACCCTGGTACTAAGAGATATTCACTGAATGTATGCGATTCTCCTTTGTAGTAAAATGCCATGTATTACCTCCTCTATCCTTGCTTTTTATTGTCAAGTATAGACCGATTTATCCCAAAATGCAAGTCAGTCGAGATAAAGGACCAGGTAATATTTGGTTGTCTGTTTTACAGGGACATTCTCAAGTTCACCGAAGACCTGAAATCCGAGTTTTAAATAGAAACCCTTAGCCTGATAATCCTGTGTTGAAACAGTAACCGTCGTACAGCCTTTGGCCTTTGCGGTTGCGATGGCCTCCAGCATAAGCTGACGGCCGATACCGAGAGTGCGCGACTGCGGGATAACCCCAAGCAGCTCAATATGCATCGATTGATCGTTGATACGGGCATTCAAGCCACCGCAATACCGGCCGGTTTCATCTGCAACGCTGAGTGAAACACGTACAGGTTCAAGCGAAACAGGCAGCCCTGACTCCTGTTGATGATTCTGCAGGACTTCCTGGATTTTCTGTTTATTGGTCGTGTAGTCGCCTGGATGAATTATCGTCATATGAATATTTCCTTCTAAAAAAGAAGCCCGGTTATCCCTTGCTTCCTTCGCTGACTTCAACTTTTTCTTCTTTCGTCTCTTTCTTCTTCCGCTTATAATTGACCAGGAAGAAAGCCAACAGGCTCAGAATAACCCCGATGATTCCGATAAAGAAGAGAAGATTCCGGGATTGTATGATACCGCCATAGGCTTCCGCAAGTTTCTCATCATTGACAATATCCAGCTTGCTTTTCAATACAACACCTGCGGACCAAAGATTGACGACACTGTACAGAACACCGAAGCCTGAGGCAGCCAGATTGATGAACAGCAAGATATTCAAACTAAGTTTCTTGATTGATTTCATGATTAACCTCCACTCATCGCGAGTAAATGATGGGATTGACAAAGCGTATTCAAGGTTTGCTGAAGATGATACGTACTCAATAATGATCCAACCTGATCGGCAGCATGATGACGCTGTTCAGAAGTAACTCCTCCATACGAGGCCCGAATCAAGATGTTCTTGGGCGTATCTTCAATCTCTATGAATTCCATAACCTGTGTCTTATACCCTAATGCTATCAATAGATTAGCACGAATGCTATCGGTTAGTAAAGATGCTGTACGCTCTTTCACCAAGCCGAAGCCTGATAAGACACCCAAGGTATCAGCAGAAAGCTGCTGATTGATTTCTTTCTGGCAGCAGGGAATGGCCAGGATATGCGATGTCTTCCATTGAATCGCATGAAACAGTGCATAATCCGTTGCGGTATCGCAAGCATGAAGTGAAATAACCAGGTCAACCGGCTCGCTTGTGGAATAACCGGCAATATCACCCACCTCAAAACGAAGACCGCGATAATTATACTTATCCCGAATCGCATTGCAGGTTGCAATCACCGATGCTTTCAAATCCAATCCCAGCATATCCACTTGGATATTCTTGACCTCAACCAGATAATAATACAGGATAAACGTCAGGTACGATTTACCGCATCCGAAATCAATAATCCGCATTGACCGATAGTTCTCCGTTTTAAGGATATCCTCGACAAACTCTAAAAAACGGTTAATCTGCCGATACTTGGATGCTTTCGAAGCAATCAGCTTGCCCTCTGAAGAAAAGATACCCAGATCGACCAGCGGTGAAATCACCTTGCCTTCGTCCAGAAGATAGCGTTTCTGACGATTCACGCTTTCCCGCTGCTTCGGTGCACCTTGAGCAGAAGAACGTGAAAAGAACAGTTTGTTTTTCTTTGACCGCTTTATCTGGAACTCTTCCCCTTGATTCCATGCATTTATTTGCCTGAACTGAGAAAAGACATCCTGCATCGCCGGTAGAAGCGCAGAAGGATCAATCCATTCATGAAATGCCTGAGTTTCGGTGAATCGCTCAATCTGAAAACGATCGTTTACTCTTGAGAAAACCACTTTCTGAAAATGCTGTTGCTTATCCAAAGGCTGGCTCATGACAATCCGGTAACAGGAAGCCTCCATTAATTTTTTCAATATTTCTGTAATATCCATGCAGTACCTCTCGACCATTATAACAGAAAAAGGACGCGAACGCCCTTTACCCTCTACTCTCCGAATAAGGTATGAAGTTTGGTCTGACCTTGATCATCAGCCAAAGCCAGAATTGAATCATCAGCCATGATTACCGTATCACCGCGAGGAATGACAACTTCATGATTGCGGGTAATCGCAACCAGCACAGTCTGATCAGGAATCACAAGATTCTTAACTTCCTGATTCACGGATGCTGAAGCTTTCGCAACCTTGACCTGAATAATTGAATATTCTCCCCGGTTGATTTTCATAAGCGTGAACAGGTTCTTCAAATCAATTTCGTTAATGACGATTTTAGCCAATAAGTCAGCTTGATTGACTTTGACATCAACACCGTTGTTTGCATCAAACAGCCACGCATTCCGCGGGTTGTTCACACGGGCTATGCACCGCGTGATTCCAAATTCGTATTTCGCAATCGTTGAAGCCACAAGGTTGACTTCGTCAGCACCGGTTACTGAAACCAAAGCATCTGCACCAGCAATTCCTGCTTCTTCCAAAACGCTTGGATCCGCACCATCACCGGCAAGAATATTCTCTTCGCTGAATTCTGTTTTCAGCTTTGCAATGACGCGAGGACGGTTATCAATAATTGTAACTTCATTTTTACTCTCGAGCAGCAATCGGCCGATGTATGAACCAACTTGTCCGCCACCAATAATTATTACTTTCATAGATCCTCCTAATTCATCCCCAGCAAGTGCTTCAAGGACTTGATGGCTTCGAGTGCGACCGTCACAAACAGAATATCATCCTTCTGCAGAATTGTTCCTGTCGTCGGAACAAAGGCCTTGTTCTCTCGGATTACAGTAGTTACAAGGATTTCACCGATCTTCGTGAGATCCTGAACACGGCGCCCGACAAGCATCACAGGAACTTCAATCCGGACTACTTCAACATCGGCATCACCCAATGTCATCACTGTATCAAACCGATTGAAATCAATCAACTCGACTGCCTTCTGAATCCCCCATGAGGTTGTTGAGATGGTCTGGATTCCTAATGCATTATAAATTGTGGCCTTGCGCGGATCATACAAGCGAGCGACAACGGTCGGCAATGAGCGCATTGGATTCATCACTGTTTGTACAGGAAACAACTGCATCGGCAACCTGAATATTCGCACGTTCCAATGTTTCCTTATCAAAGCCGACACCGGCAATGCATTTCCCGCTGAAACCATTCTTGATGATACACAAACGCTGTGTATCATTATCTACTATGTTTACTTCATGGCCTCGTCGAACCAATTCATTGGCTAGACCAAGACCCATTCTTCCGCAACCTACAACTATGATTTTCATACCGTTCCACCTTTCGTCTTTATTTTACACTTTTTTTACGTAGAATACTCTTGCGAATTTCTTCAATCAATACAATTGGGATTGGGATAATGCATAAGTAGATCCATTCTTGCCAAGAAATCGGAGCAGTATTGAAGAGGCCTTGGAAGAACGGCACGTAGGACAAGACAATAAGAATTACAATTTCAAGAACAATCCCCTTTAAGATCCGCTTATTCGTCAATAATCCGATATTGAAAACAGATTGCTTTTCTGTCCGGCAGTTCATGACAGCACCGATCTGGGCAAAGATAATGGAGCCCAAAGTCAATGTCGTCGCTTCGCGATAGATCTGATTGTCAACTGCTAAAGGAACATTCGGCCATCCATGCAGGAAGTTAACCAGGAAGTAAGCACCCATTGCGAAGATTGAAGCAAGAAGGCCGTACCATAAGAATGCCTTGATAATGATCTTACGGTTCAGCAGGGTATCTGTCCGCTTCCGTGGCGGCTTACTCATGATGCCCTCTTCCGGCGGTTCAACCCCCAGACCTAATGCAGGAACCATATCTGTTCCCAGGTCAATGGCGAGAATCTGCATTACCGTCAGCGGCAAAGGAATTCCGCCCTTAGAAAACAGGAACGCAGCAGAAGGCACAGCCTCAGCCATATTGCTGTTGAAGATATAAAGAATGAACTTCTGGATATTGCTATAAACAGCACGTCCTTCTTCAACGGCCTTAACAATCGAGGCAAAATTATCATCAGTCAAAATCATATCTGCTGCTTCTTTCGCAACATCCGTACCGGTGATTCCCATTGCAACACCGATATCAGCCTTCTTCAATGCTGGTGAATCATTGACACCGTCACCGGTTACCGCAACAATATTCCCCATTTCCTGAAGATTTGCAACGACACGGTATTTCTGTTCCGGTGCGACACGCGCAAAGATCACTTCATCATTAAGGGCTTCTTTCAATTCATCATCACTGAGTTTTTCCAGTTCAAGACCGGTGACAACCCGCGGATGATCACCTTTGACAATTCCAATTTTCTTAGCGATACTCTCAGCGGTAAGACCGTAGTCTCCTGTGATCATGATGATACGGATACTTGCTTCATGGCAAACCTTAACAGCTGCAGCAACTTCCGGACGAGCAGGATCCGCCATCACAACTAACCCGACGAAGACTAAATCCTGTTCAATCAGTTCAGGTGTATAATCACTCATTTTGGTTGGCAAATCCATATTCTTATCAATTAAGCGATAAGCGACAGCCAGAACCCGTAGACCATTACGCGCATAGCGGTCATTGGCCTCCATGATTGACTGACGGTCCTCTTCACTCATTGCCGTAAGCGTTCCATTACGGTCAACCTGGGTACTCAATTCCATAATTTCTTTCGGAGCACCTTTGATAAATGCAATCCGTGTAGCACCGTGTTCAGGCTTTGGCAACTGATGGATGGTTGTCATCCGCTTCCGCCGTGAATCAAAAGGAAGCTCGCGCAACCGTGGATATTCCTGGTTAAGATCATTCAAATCCAATCCGGCCTTCTGAGCAACAACACCCAGGCAGGCTTCTGTAGGATCACCCAGAACGGTATATCGATCATTTTCTTCATTCGGTTCGACAACACGTGCATTGCTGCAAAGCGCTGCACCTGTCAGCAGATAGTTCAAACCTGTATGCTGATTGGCCTTGATTTTCGTCTTGTCGCAAACCACATCCCCTTCAGGCGCATACCCCAAGCCGGTCACTTCAAATTCTTCCGTGAATAACCACAAATTAGAAACAGTCATTTCATTTTGGGTCAACGTTCCGGTTTTATCAGAACAGATAACAGAGGTTGAACCCAACGTTTCAACGGCGGAAAGCCGCTTAACTAAAGCATGTTCTTTCGCCATCTGCTGGACCGCTTTCGCTAATGAAAGAGTAACAGTCGGAAGCAAGCCTTCTGGGATAAAAGCAACAATCATACCCAAAGCAAAGATGAAAGACTTCGCAGGACTATCCCCGACAAAAAGCCAGCCGGCCAGGAAAAAAACCAGCCCAATTGAAATTGCGATAATAGAAATCTGTTTCGTTAGACGATTCAGTTCGACTTGAAGCGGACTTGGAACTTCTTCCATTGTCTGCGTTAAATTGGCGATCTTTCCGAATTCAGTATTCATCGCAGTTGCGATAACGACACTCATCCCAGTTCCGCTGGCCACATTCGTTCCGGTGAAAATCAGATTCGGAATTTCAAAACGGGAAAGATCTTCACGAAGCATTGCTTCAGCATTCTTGCGGACCGGATTGGATTCACCCGTTAATGTCGACTGATTTACCTGAAGATCAGAACTTGAAATCAGGCGGGCATCCGCTGAAATCTTGTCACCCTCTTCAATAACCATGATATCTCCGACCACGAGATCTTCAGCAAGGATCTGCAGTTGTTCATCATTACGGATGACCCGAGCGTACGATGGAAGCATTTTTTTCAGGGCTTCCGTTGCTTTATCTGCTTGGTACTCCTGTTTGAAACTGAACAATCCATTAATAATATTGACCAGCCAGATTGCAATTCCGAGTTCCAGCATATCTGCAAACATCGCAATCAATCCGCCGAACCACAGCAGAATTGCCATCAAGCTGATGAAGTGGCTTAAAAAAACCAAGTAAATTGATTTTCCTTTCACTTCATTGATTTTGTTTTTACCGTATAAAGAGAGCCGTTCGCTGACTTCTGCGTCATTCAGACCACTGCTTCGTGTTCCGAATTCATCAAACACGGCATCGGGATCTTCCTTCTGAATTCTTGAATTCAGAGCATTTAGTTCTTCGATACTTTTTTTCTCCATAAAACACCTCTTAACATGCCTCACTATACCACGACTTGCTTGGACAAAGAATAAAGATTTTATAAAGATTCCGGGCAGATGTGATACAATACCCAAGACAGGAGGATTTATGATTCACTCACATTCTTCAGACGAAGGCTACCGCAAGGCCATTGACCTTTACGTAGCCACCTATAAAAAAAAGAAGCATGTCTTTACGCTTATCAATCTCATAATGATCGCCATCCTGGGATTGTTTGTTTTCAGCCTGTTCTCAAATGGACTATCAAACGGTTGGGAAACGACATTTCCTCTCACCCGTGAAAGCTGGATGTCCCTATTGACTATCGGCGCAACCTACCTCTTTATTCAGGTTTTGACCTGGACAATGAAATGGGTGTTGAAAAAAAGTTTAACCTCGCAAAAAGACAGCATTATTACTTTCGAAGCGAATGCAGTGCAATTTGACTACAACAATCAGAGCCGTAGAATTCTCTATTCAAGCATTGATAAAATTGTTGAGACCGAGGAATTAACCCTTCTCTTTGTCAATCACTACAACAGTATGGCTTTTATCGAAACAAAGGCTCTGCAGGATCATCACATTGATATCTACTCGTATCTGAAACACTAGAAGCCTAGAGCTTCTTTTTTAATGACTTCCGAATAAACCGATCAAACAGCATGTTAAAACTGCGGGGATCTTCAATCTGCAGATGGTGACCGACATTATCCAGGACAAAGTACTCAGCATGGCGGAGTTTTAAGTATAAACGGTAACTGTCTTGATAACCGACGACATGATCCATCCTTCCGCACAGAAAAGTAACTGCGGTATCCTGGAGAAAATTTGCAAATTGGCTTTCGTCAGCAAGTGAAAATCCATGGTTCAACAAATGTTTCGTAAAATCCATATCACAGCTGCGGATACCGCATAAAACCTGATCTTTGTACCGTCTGAACGTCTTTGCATCCAGATGAGTTGATAATCCCAGGAATTCTGTCAGTTCATGCTTTGGAACGCTATTCAAGTCGTCATTATAGATTGCAATCTGCTTTTCAGGCAGATTCCGGCTTACTTTCGAAGCAATCACCGGAGCACATAGCAAGAAAAGACCCTTAACCTGCTGATGGAAATGCGCCATTAGTCCCATGGCAAGATAACCGCCATACGATTCTCCCGCCATCAGAAAAGGGCGGTTCCCGATGAGTTCGTGAACCAGCAGGACCAATTCTCCCAATAGCTGATCGGCAGTGAGATATTCCTTTGCCTTCGTCTGCCCCATACCGATTAAATCAATATAGATGCGCTGAATACCCTCCAGCTGGATATCTCCGTGTTCCAACGCTCCCTGCATCAGCCGCATATCCGCATAGAGCCCATGGATGCACAGCAAAGGAATTCCTTCTCCTTGTTTCTCCACATACCAATCAATCGCATGAATCGACACAATCATAATTTAATACCTCCTTGAGGCTCCCTTGAACCTCAGCCCATTACTACGATAGCACAACCCGCCATCTAGAAACCAGAGCCAAAGTAAATCAAGCTGAAAATCAATAAGCCAAACAAAAGCGTTGTTGTTATTGCACTGCCGATCAGCAACAGCCAATCAACTCTATCCCATTCTTCTTCAGTGGATATCAGGATCCATAGTTTAGCTTTCATTTCAATACCTCCTGGATTACAAGAGTATTATCTCATTCATTCTTCCATTATCAATGTAAGGTTGGAGAAAAAACTACTGTTCTTTTTCCCTGAACAATACCCAGGGGAGGACGATCATGGCACTGCCGCACCCCATCAGGAGAATTGCGTTATATGATTGATCAAGCACAGCTGTATTCGGAAGAATAACTTCAGGATCAGGCTGTTTTGTATTCCCCACTTCAATCCAGTACGCACCTTTTTCTTCCTCTCCTGTCAATTCAAAACGGTACACCTGCGTATCCAACTGATAGCCCTCAGGTGCCTTTATCTCCTGATAATACCAAACCCCAGCAGTTAATTCCGCCATTGCATAGCTGTTCTCAGTATTCGGGCTTACTCGTGCAATTTCTTCCATGGCCTCGTTGTAAATCACGATTATCAGTTCAGGTGACGATAAAATCTCACGTGTTTCCTGATCAACTTTCTTAAACGATACTTTAATCGTTCGGCGTTTATTGACACGGTCTGCAAGCTGCTTATGCACAACTGGAGTATCTTGATTACTATACGTCAGTGCAATAAACTCAATCGATGGATTCAGTTGATACCCTGATGGGCTTTGGAGTTCCACAATAAAATAATTACCTAAAGCCAAACCAGAAAATCCGTAGTTTCCATCAGCGTCACTGGTTGCAAGCGCTACTGCGTTTGATCTAAGCCAGCCGACATCCACCAGCTGTCCCATCTCATCCAAATCAAGGTGCTTTTCCACCTCCGACACTTGCTGTTTTGCATAAAGCGCGAATACTGCATCAGCCAATGGCTCTTTGGATTCAGAGAACTTTTGACCTGTCAATTTTCCCAGCCCTCGATTATTCTTCGCAATATAAGTACTCTCCTGACCCGCTTTGAGTTCAATGCGAATCCACTCACGATTGATAATCAACGGTGCGACAACCTGTGATTCACGCACATAGATCACATCAGAATGCAATCCATCCAGCTCTGCCTTGCCCCTCTGATCCGTCTGCAATGTTCCAAGAACTTGCCCAGGGGTATACCCATATTCAAAGGTTACCCCAGGATACCAAATCCCTTGCTTATCCTGTTTTCCAAGAACAAGACGTGATGGTGCCGGATTAAACTGGACTGATGCCGGTTGAATGATCAGCTGCTCTTTTAGTTGAGATACACCAACCACTGCTTGAAGCGTCTCTTGCGGCGCTTTCAATTGAACGTACACGCTATTTGCCTTGAGCGTGAAATGGACTTCTTCATTCAGCGAAAGGTTCGCAGTCGCAAGTCTGAAGGGCTGTGCCGTCGACAGTGCACCGGTTATCGGTTCACCCTGTTCATTCACAGGATATACGCCTGTTGCAAGCCCAGCCAATTGAAATGTCGTCTGAGTGCCTTCAGCAGCAAAAACTGCTTTTGAAACCAACTGTTGACGGCTTTGATCATAGACGCTACCGCTATCGCCCTCCTGAGCGGAAGAGACAATTGTCAGCATCTGCTCGTGGAGTCTTCCTGTTTCAGCATGACGCATCAGCGCATCCAGATAATCATTCCCTTGATGGACGAAAGATGCCCAATGCGGTTTCGTGCCCAGAATGATATTGAGAGCCACCCAAGTCGTGATTTCCCGCTGATCACTATCAGGTTGCAAAGCCCAAAACCCTTCCGTATTAAACATTGAAGCCTGAAGGATACGAACTACCTGAGGATTCTCCAGTTTTTCACTCGAGTAAAGCTCCCCATGTGGAAGCTTGAGATCCGGCTCAATACAGAACGCACTCTGATGATGGCTATCGACCAGCCGGGTGTAATGAATCTCAGGATAGGTTTCCCAATGAATGACTTCACCTGTTGCCTGTATTGCCACCAACGATTCATCTTCACTCGAGACAGCCCTGGTTTTCCCATTCAATTGGACTAAGCCAATGAATAATACAGCAACAACAAACAAGGGTTTCAACTTCAATAAATATTTCAAATAATCTCCTTCCAACAAAGCTCAACTTTGTCATCTAGTCACAATACTCAGACAATTGACAATCCCCTAGAAGACTCTGCCTTTTAGATCGTACCTGCAGCAAAAAGACCCATTCCCCTGATCATAGGGAGATAGGTCTTTCATCATTTTTAGTTGTTTAACCGCTTAATTCTCAGCTCCAGCAATAATCAGCTGCTCAACGATTTCGGTATAGCCACGCTCACTGGCATAGAACAAGGCCGAGTGTCCCGCATTATCCACTGCGTTAACATCTGCTTCCTGTTCAATCAGATAAGCGCTGAAATCATTCTGGCCAGTCATTGCCGCAATAATCAATGCTGATTCACTGGCATTATTACGATCGTTGATTCGTGCATGATACTTCACCAGCAACTTCCCGACAAAAACGTTTCCGCGGTCCGCTGCATACATCAGCATGGAATTCCCGTTCAGTAATTGCTGATTCACATCAGCCCCTGCGCTCAGAAGACTTTCGATAATCGTGATGTTCTGGTTCATCACCGCCAGCATCAATGGGCTCTCTCCAGCATCATTCAGTTCATCAATCTTAAGATCCGGCTGCTTCAGCAAGGCATTCACAATCTGTGCCTGACCATTGTACACTGCCTGATGCAATGACGTATTTCCATAATTATCACTTGCTTCACCGCTATCCAGCAGATCCAGGATATCGCGCAATCCACCTGAAGTTGCATAATCAAAACTGCTGTGCCCTTCAGCATCCTTGATACTTGTATCAGCTC
>CALNCD010000009.1 GCA_937874965.1 uncultured Erysipelotrichaceae bacterium
ATAATCTTACTCACCACCTCTGGTACAGAGTCTAATTCAATATCCTCCTTATTTTCTCATACCAAATTCAACATTATAATAGCATAGCCATTATTCAATGTCTATGGTGATTCTATCTTGATAAAATATTAACATAAAAAAGAAAAATCAGGGTTTTACCCTGATTCATTCATCGTCTTGGACAGCATCATTCTTAATATAGACATCCCTGGGTTTAGAACCTTGCTGAGGACCAATAATCCGATCCTCCTCGAGAGCCTCAATGATCCGGGCAGCTCGGTTGTAGCCAAGCTGAAACCGCCGTTGCAACAGCGAGGTAGAAGCCTTCTGCGTTTCAATGACATAGCTCTTGCATTCCTCATAGATAGGGTCATCGGAGATGGAAACAATGCCTTCATTGCCTTCAACTCCTTCGAGTTGAATGAATGCATCCTCAAAAGTCGGCTTGGCCTGAGCACTGGCACTGTCAGCAACCCGCTTCACTTCATCATCCGAGATAAAGACTCCCTGAATCCGCGTCGGATTGGGCTCACCAATCGGAACGTAAAGCATATCGCCATAACCCAGAAGCTTCTCGGCTCCAGACATATCAAGTATCGTGCGGGAATCAATTGCACTGGATACGGCAAACGCAATCCGGGAAGGAATATTTGCTTTGATAACACCGGTGATAACATCAACGGATGGCCGCTGAGTCGCGACAACCAGATGAATTCCTGCAGCACGGGCCAGCTGGGTAATCCGCTGAATGCTGCTTTCAACTTCCTTGCCAGCAACGGACATCAAATCAGCCAACTCATCAATAATAACGACAATCCAAGGCATGATTGCCAGATGATCCTGCGGATTCTTGATGAGCAATTCGTTATAGCCCGTAATATTGCGCACACCGACTTTGCTGAATAAATCATAACGATTCTCCATCATCTTGACGACAACTTTCAAAGCCCGGCTGGCATCCAGAGGATCCGAAATAACCGGACAGATCAGATGAGGAATATCCTTGTACGTGGTAAATTCGACTTTCTTAGGATCGATTAAAAGCATTTTCACCTCATCCGGAGTCGTTCTCAGAATCAAAGAAGCAATCAAGGAGTTCACACAGACGCTCTTTCCTGAACCAGTGGCACCGGCAATCAATAGATGCGGCATTTTATCCAATTGAGCAAAAACAGACTTGCCCATCAGATCCTTCCCTAAAGCCACTAATAACTTTTTATTGCGGTACTCGGAAGGTACATCTGTTAATAATTCACTTAGACGGACAGGTGTCATTTCAATATTCGGAATTTCTATACCTACAGCATTCTTCCCAGGAATCGGTGCTTCGATGCGTAATTCCTTGACAGCAAGCTCCATCATCAGATTATCCTGAACGGACTGAATACGGCTTATTTTCACATTACTGTTCGGTTTTATCTCAAACTTTGTCACAGAAGGTCCGATGTGAGTAGCAATCAGTTCCGCTTCAATCCCAAACTCCTTCAGAATTTCAATCAGACGTTCTCCCTTTGACTCAGCACTGGAACGATTGGCACTTGACCGTTTCGAAAGAACCGGTTTATCCAGAATGGCTAACGAAGGAAGCTTATAGTTCAATATTCCTTCATGAACGCCGCTGCTTTTCGTCTCAACGGGTCCGCTTTCAAGATTCTTTTTTTGTCCGCCCTCTTTTTGTTCATTCTCATCAGCGGAAAGGAACACGGACTTTGAGGATGCATCATGATGAATTTCAATCGGCTCGACATTTAATTTCTCTTGAGTCAAAGCATCGCTCATTGATCGGACCTTGAACTCTTCCTTTTCAGGTTTGACCAAGGGATCATCTGCCTCGATTGGGGAAATGATTGTTTTAGACTCAGACTTGAGCGGCTTTTCTTTTTTTTCAGGGAGCTTCGGCAACTTGACCTTACCAAAAACCCGGACCAAGATATTCGGGCCAAAAACAAGCATCAGTGCCACAAGAATAAAGACAACCAGAACGATATAGGTTCCTGTCGGATCAAAAAGAATCGATAACATCGAATAGAGGAAAGCACCTACAACTCCACCATACGCTGGACTGGAAGTGTCTTTAAAGATGATTGAAACCTCTGAGAAAAACCGGGATAAAACGCCGAAACCAAAGTCACTGTACGTATCCTTCGTCGAAAGAAAAATCAGAACGGAAACAAGCACAAGCAACACAGCGATAAGATAGCGGTAAGTAACCCTGAACTTCGTTCGCCGTATTAAAACCCAAAGTCCTAAAGCAAAGAACAATACGAAAAATAATTCCGGGAACTGACCGAAGATCACCCGCAACACGCCATACAATGTGCGTCCGACCAGACCAAAACGAAAGACGCCGATAATCGATAATGCAAGAATGATCAGTGCATAAATTGAAATCAGCACTTCATTTTGAAACTGTACATCTGCTTTTTTCTTCCGAGCCAAATCACTCACCTCTTTACTTAAACGTTGATTTCAATGATAACCGGTAAAATCATCGGCCGCTTGCCCGTTTCCTTTAAGACAAATTTCGAAATTCTGTCTTTCGCATCCATCCGGACTCCCATATTCTCATACGAATTGGATTTAACCGCATCCTGAATTGAATGTTCAAGAATACTGCTGATTTCCTTGACGATATGATCTGCATCTTTAAGATAGATTACGCCACGAGACTGGACATCCGGTCCCCCGATAATTTCCTTGGTTTTATGGTTGATCACGATCCCGATGATAATGACACCATCGGTGGACAATGTCTGACGATCTCTTAGAATCAGTCCCTGAGAATCAAGATGAGCATTCCCATCAATATTCACATCTTCCAAAGCGACGAGGTCTGCTGTACTCTTCAGCCGTCCGTTTTCAAAGGTTGCGATTTGACCATTGTCTAAAACAATGATATTTGCAGCGGAAATTCCATTATCCAAAGCCAGATTTGCATTTTCCACAAGCTGACGGTATTCGCCCTTGATCGGAACATAATAACGCGGTTTCAACAAAGACATAATCATCTTCAAGTCTTCACGGGAAGCATGCATCGAGAGCACTTGTTTCCGTCTTAACCGTTACATTTTCCTTGTACAATTCATTCTCCATCATCCCTGCATCTTTTTCTGTGCCTGGAACAACTGGAGAAGCAACAATCACCTGATCGCTGACACGAAGCTCGATTCGCTCATCTTCGCCCATCGTAATCCGGTTCATTTTTCTGAACGTGCTCGGCCCTGTATCGGACACGACAATTACGATATTCTCCATCTCGTTGGAGAATTGGTTATCGCTGATTTCCAAACCGGCAGGCATATTATAGTAACGAAGTTCTTCCAGCTGCCGCATGATTTCCCGCTGCTTCTTATTGTAGAAGTAGACCTTCCGTTTAAACTTGTTCGCCAATTCAACGACTTCAATTAGCCGATAGATATTCTGTTCATACATCGTTACAAAAATTCGGTCATCAGTCGATTCAAAGATCGGTTCAATCTCCTCAGTAATCCGATGACGCGGTGATGTGAATCCTTTACGGTCACTACCCACAGACTCTGCAGTCATCAGGAATACACCTTTCTTTCCGATTTCCGCAAATTCAGTAATATCACAGCTGAATGAAGGAATCTTCATATCAAAGTCAATCACAAATTCACTTGGATGAACGATATAGCCATGACTTGATTCAATCGCAACTCCAATCGCATCAGGAATCGAATGTGTCATTCCAAAAGTACGGACCGTATTGTTTCCGACCTTGAATGATCCGAAACGCTTGATCCGATGAATTTCATAGTCCTTGATCTTTTCACGCTTCAACATCTGTTCGACAAGTACAGCAGTAAACGGCGTAGCATAAACCGGAACCTTCACCTGCTTTAATAGATACGGAAGAGCCCC
>CALNCD010000010.1 GCA_937874965.1 uncultured Erysipelotrichaceae bacterium
GCACAACGACCAGGATACCGTAAATAATGACGCCCACTCCTGCGGTTAGAATTGTCGTAATCATGGTTGAACTAAGTTTTGCCGCTAAGAACCGATGCAGAACATATGCAGCTGCAGCCATGATAATCGACGATGCAATGATCTTTGCCAGATCAATCATGAGATCCTTGATCTCGGAAAAGCCAATTCTGCGCTTGATGCCGATAGTCATCAATACCATGGAGACGATATGAGCGATAGTACTCGAAATCCCCAATCCAGTCAAACCGAAATTAAACCAATAGACGAAGACATAATTCAAGACGATATTCAGAACAACAAATACGATTGAATAAACCATCGGAGACTTCATATCTTGATAGGCATAGAAAACCCGTGTAAAGATTTCCCGGATACCGATACCGATTAACCCCAGGGACAGCATCTGAAACAATGGCGAAGCCAAAGCAATCTGCTCCGAACCGAACTCGCCGCGCCCAAAGGCTAGCGTCACTAAAGGTGTACTCAAAGCAAAGAAGGCAAAGGCGGCAGGAACCACAAACAAAGCCATTCCCGAAATCGACTGGTTGACCGCACTGTCAAAGCGCTCCTTATTATTCAATGCCGCATACTTCGCAATGGACGGATACGTCACGGTGGTAATGCTGGTGATAAACAAGCCTTGAACAAAGGCTATCAGTTTATTGACATAATTCAGGATTGAAACACCGCCCTCAATTTCCGAAGATGCTATTCGTTGAGTAATGACCGTTCCCACTTGATTGAAAACATTGTTGAAGATAATCGGAATCGAAAGAATCAGCATCTTCTTGAGATTTTCATCGGCAAAATTGATTCTCAGCTGATGCCGATAACCTTTCTTATAAGCATAGGCATAGATAATTACACCTTGGACAACATTCCCCAATAAGGAACCGTAAGCCAGGATATAAGGGGTTGTGCTTCGACTTAGCGCAATAAAGGCAATGACCACCAGGTTCATCGGCAATGACAGTATCGCGGGCAGGATAAAGCTTTCCTTGATATTGAGATATCCGGTCGTCAATTGAACAATGGAAACAAAGAAGGCACCGAAGATTGTCACACGGACAAACGCCACAGCATACATCAGAGTTTCTGCTGAGATATCCTTCAGGAAAATATGAACCACTGCCTCGGGAAATAACCACGTCAGACCCGTAATGACAACACAGAAGAGCAGCATGATATTGAAGATATTCGACATAAACTGGTTCGCTTCTTTTTCATCCCGCTGTGCAATACGCGTGAACATCGGGATAAATCCGGAGACAAAGGCAGCAGCCAATACCGTGAATAGAGTCGCCGGTAATCCGTTCGCAAAAATGTAGGCATCTGAGATAGCGCCTGCCCCATAGAAATACGACAAGGTAAGTTCACGGGCAAACCCGAATACTTTGGCCAAGGCCGTCACCACCATGATAATAATCGATAAACGTTGCATAGGCCCTCCTAGATGACGCGCCATTCGAGTTCAAGATCAACATCGAAGGCTTCTTTTACACGTCTGGTTGCTTCTTGAATAACGAGCGAAATGTCCTGAACGCTGGCTTTGTTGACATTCACGATAAAGCCAGGATGCTTCTCGGAAATCATTGCATCCCCGATTCTGAATCCCCGCAATCCTGTCTCATCAAACAATTTCCAAACGAACAGGTCATTGCCGTCCTTATCCGCGGGACGCTTGAACACGCTTCCCGCATTCGGGAAATTACGTGGCTGCTTGACATAGCGCTCCCGTCTGTATTTCAACATCTGATCCAGGATCGTAAGGTAATCTCCTTCAGCACTCACAAGTGCCGCTCTCAAAACAACCGCATTCATTTCATTCAATTTCGAATACCGGTAACGGAAAAAGTCAGCATCCGGGTAAAGTGTTTCAACCTGTTGCTGATCCATATTGTAGATTTCAATCCACTTCACACATTTCCCGAGCGTAAACTGCCATTGCCCAGCATTCATATACAATCCCCCGCCGATTGTTCCAGGTATGTCTTCACAGAATGCGTAGCCGTCAATGGAACGCTCGCATGCGAACCAGGCAAGTCGATTCAGACTGACACCGCATTCCACGCTGAGCAGATGATCATGGAGATCAATGGAGTCCAGAAGCTGTGTCACGATAAAGACAGTCTGGTCATCATACAGGGATTGCTTGAAAACCACATTCGACCCATTGCCGAGAATCACAATCCGCTTGCCCTGATAAGCCTGCAACGCCTGCACCAGACCATTGACACTGTAAGGCAAGATGAGCAAGGCTGCATAGACATCCAGCTGCAAAGTATTGTATTTTTTCAATGATGTATTCTTAATGATTAGATAATCCATAAATCTCCCTCACTTAAAACGCAAGCCGTATCCGGCCGATATCGGCCATCGTTAATACACCAAGACACGGGTTGCTTGCATAGCCATGCTCAGTCACAAGGATAACTTTAACACGTTTACCCTGATCAAACAAGATATCAAGATTAAATAGAATTGATGCAAAGTGTGCTTTCGCATCCGCAAAATAGACCCGATCCTGCGTTGAAGGCAGCTTCTTCACAATGGCACATGTCACCTGATTCAAGTCCAGTTCACCTTGCATTGCTTTCAATAAAACATACTGAAGCAGATCTTCATCAATTAAACCACAGAATTGATTTTTTTCATAGACAGGGACTACAGAATAACCCTGTGCCTGCTGCTGTGCCAAGATGCCCTTCAACAAATCATCGGCTTCAGCCTTCAATACAGGCTGCTTGACCATATCAAGAACTGTTTTATGAGAACCTAGCACATTTGCAATGGACTCAAATGCCTCAACGACAGCCAGATGCGGCTCCGCAATCACCTCATCATAATCGACACGGTGATGGACAATCGCATTCCTGAGCTGAGCATATTCAATCAGCTGATCCTTCTTCAATTTAACATAGCTGTTTGTCTGAGCTGCCAAAGTGACATTGGTCGTGAAACTGCTGTCATGACGCTGCGTAATCTGTTTTAGTGCTCCTTCAACTGCTGCGAATGCATTTAGAAATCGTTCTGAATTTTCCATAGTACCTGCCATTTCCTTACTATTGTACCAAATGTAGAAGAAGGTTGGCACAAAAATTGACACAATGCATTGATTTCATTACAATGAAACCAGGAGGTAATTAGAAATGCTAAAGGATTACTTAAATGAACTCACTGCCAGTTATGGTCTCTTGTACATCAAACTCCATCAGTTTCACTGGTACGTGAAAGGGTCATCATTCTTCACCCTTCACGAAAAATTTGAAGAACTGTATGATGGGACAACAGAAGACCTGGATTTGGTCGCAGAACGGCTTTTACAAATCGGCGGCAACCCCGTGTCAACACTGGGAGAATTCATCCAGTACTCATGGATTAAAGAAGCTCCGTACACAGCAGAAATTGCGCCAATCGATATGGTAAAAACAATCAAGGCAGACTACGAGCTTCTGAACTACAAGCTTACTGATGGATTGGATATCGCGAAAGAAGAAGACGATGAAGTCACAATCGATATGATCATCGGATTCAAAACCGGCATTGAGAAAACCCTGTGGATGCTCAACGCTTACTTGGCTTAACCTTACGATACTGATTTCATAGAACCGTTGGACCGTCAAACGGTTCTTTTTATTTCCCTGACTCCTCAGGATTGAACCGCTGGCTTCTTTTCCTGACCGGTACACGCAATCTCCTGTTCAAGTTTTGGGAAATCCAGGTTCCTAAACAGAGCGTTTACTGAGTCAGCAGTTGCTGCTTTACCGCCGAAAATCGTTCACAAGGATTATTGAGACATGAACACTATCACCGGAATCCCGAAAAAAAACAGCCATGCTCCAGTTTTCAATCCAATGGATTGGAATACAGCTGCATGACTGTTTTTGAATTAAAGGGCTTCGTTGCCGTAATTGTTACACGATGGACAAATATGATGCGGACGCTTATATTCACCACATACAGGACATTTAACCAATGTCACTTTATCCAGCTTATAATGCGTACGGCGCTTTGCCTTACGAGTTTTAGAAACTCTTCTTTGTTGAACTGCCATTCTTTCACCTCCACTATTTATCGATAAATTCTTTTAATTTCACAAGTCTTGGATCCGGCTCTTGCTTCTTGGCTGCTTCGTATTCGTCTTCACGAACGACTTCCCAACCTTCACCTCGAGGATATTCGCTTAACCCTTCTTTGACGACTTTGAGCGGAATTTCACTGAGAATCTCATCAAAGACCACATCCATCACATCCACAGTATCATCCACTGCCAAGAGCACACCTTCATCCTCAGTCGGATCAAAGCTGTACACAGCATTAAACGGTGATTCAAACGGATACTCTATATCCTCGAGGGTAATAGCGCAAGGCACAATCATCAGCCCTGATACGACACCACTGACATAGAATAACTGATGTTCACGATCAAATTGACCTTGACCCTCAACCACTACATCGCTTAATTTCCGTAACCGTAACGGAAGATTAAACTGCTCTGCACTCAATGATAAGTCCTCATCAATGACAACACTGCCATCTTTGAGTGAACTTAGTTCTAAATGAGTATACTTCATATTCTCACCTACTTTTTAGCGCCTCTCTATTATAGAGAAAAGAATCACTGATGTCAATTGGCAAACGAGGACTCTGAGCCTTAAAACGGACCGTAATTCAAGACTAAGGCAAGTCCGAGAAAACCGATACAGACAGCAATAAGGATAGCTTCCAGTTTCCAGACGAATTTAAACCAAACCGAATACTTTACATTAGCCATTCCCAAAGCAATCAACAACAAGGCA
>CALNCD010000011.1 GCA_937874965.1 uncultured Erysipelotrichaceae bacterium
CACCTGTTCAACTGTGCTGATGAGTTCTTGCTCATCCAGACTGCGGGCCTCACAGGTCATGGTTACACAACCCATAACAACATTGGTAGCTGTTCCTCCTTCAATCAACCCGATATTAAAGGTTGTCTGCGCATTGATACGCCCTACCTTCAACTGGTTGATTGCATCAGCAGCAATCACCAGCGCATGAATGCCTTTCTCAGGTTCTACCCCGGCATGTGCTTCGCGGCCTTGGATACGGAGTGTTCCCTTCCAGCTGAAGGGCGACTGGACCGTAACCTGTCCTGGTTTTCCTTCGCCATCCAGGATAAGCCCGGTCCTGATCCCTTCCAGCAATCGTGGATCCAGACCCTTAACACCCCGTAGACTGACTTCTTCACTGACACTGAACACACAACGGAACACAGGTACAGGCTGATCGTGTTCATGAACCATCCGGATAAGTTCCAACAGAATTGCTACACCTGCCTTGTCGTCAGCTCCAAGGATACTGGTCTGATCACTCTCAAGTCGATCGGCACTCCGTTTCACGGTGATCCTTTCACAAGGGCCAACGGTATCCATATGCGCATCCAGCAAAAGCGAAGGCTGTCCCTGACCGACATCGACAATCAGATTACCGCACTGCCCTCCGAATTGCTTTCCGGCCTCATCCTGAATGCAACGGACAGGATAAGGGCGCAGAGCATCCATAATATAGTCAGCTACAGCATTTTCATGACCGGTAGGCGATGAAATCTGACATAGTTCTGAAAAAGTTCGTATCAATCGTTCGTTGTTCATTTGTGATCTCCAATATAGGCCGTAAACCCTTCATAAGTTGTGACTGATTCCAGCTGTTTCTGGTATGTGTTCAGATAACGGTACAGGAACTTGAAAATATTCATGTTGTAGCGGATGCTTGAGCTCATTGTCGTCACAAGGACATGCTGGATCAGGACATCGTTAAGCTGAAGCGGATGTTTAAGATGGACATAGACACTCATACAGTGATTGTCCTTGGTACTCACGCAATGGGGAATCAGGTAATTATGGATAACCAGGGAATTGCCTTGTTGTTCTCGCGCCAGGATCCGGGTCAGCTCATTATGATCCAAAGCCCCTTGCTCTTCCAATTCCAGGCAGATTGTCCGGACCACCTCCTCGCGGCTTGAACAAGGCTTATCCAGTTCAAAACTGTATTTCTTTGGAAAAAACAAGGCTTTATTCTCCAAGATGGTCGTGTTTTCAAGGTATTCACGGATCTGCTTGATATCATTCTCTCCAAGAATATAGTTCATAAACAACGTCGGAGCAGAGCCTTGCTTGGCATCATTATAGGCATTGATGATGACATCCGGCTCGAAAGCGTCCAGTTCTTCTGAACGATCAATAATCCGGACCACCACATGTTCAATGGAATTCTCGATCAGCTGGCTGTTGATTGTCGCTAATGCGTTATGGGGCGCAAACAAGGCAATCCGATTCTCCCGGTTTGACTGTTTGACCAGCTCAACCGTGAAGTAAAGACCCAAGAGATCATGATTGGTAATTGTATAGTGGTAAAGGTGTTCGAACTCACGAACGAACAATAAACTTAAATCAAATGAAAAAGGATACAGTCCCTTGATGGACTCAATATTGAACACTTCTTTGCTTTCCAGATAGGAAGGATAAGACAGAACCCGTTTCAGATGCAGGTAAATCTGCTTCTTCAATGAATCAACATTGATCTGAATCGAATTCCGCTCAGAAATATCTCGCAGCAGGCGCGCTACGCTTGATTCATTGACCATCAAGTTAATCGTAATGACTTCATCGGAAATCATCGCAAGTGTTTCAAGGGAGGCGGATGAGTATACAAGTCCGGCCAATTCATAGATTTCCTTGAATATCTGGGTTTCCCGATGCTGATTGCTTGTATTGACTGTTTTCAAGGCCGAAAGGAAAACACTCTGGATCTGCGAGAGGCTCATGTTCGGAAAAACATCCAGGAGCGAGGCATTAGCCCTCAGGACAAGTTCAAGCTGTGTGAGCTGTTCTTCACTGACATCAATCATTTTCAGATAATTGACTTGATTGTATTCAATCAGATTTGCCAAGATGAAACAGCGTTTCTCAACGGTTTCATGAATGAAGTGGCCCCGTGGTGTACTTTCAATCGCAATGTATTGTCCGAAATCATTGCGCAGCTGCTTGATCTTCTCAGCAATGGTAGCTTTAGACATATACACCGATGCGGCAAGATCATCCAATGTTGAATATTCATGCACGAGCAACTCATAGAGAATCAGCATATTGTCATTGGGATGGTCCCGTCTAAAACGCTCAAAAGCCTGGTAATTATTGATTTCCAGGGCATAGAGAGTGGGATTTGCACTGACTTTCAGTTCTGCGAAATCCAACGTCTCAAGCTGATCCTTGATTGAGGAGAGGTCGCGCATAATTGTTCGTTTTGAACGATGTATCTCCTTTGCGATCTCATCCAGGCTCAAAGGCGAAGATGATTTCATCAGCAATTCAATAATCTGAAATTGACGCTCCTGCATCAGAGTGCCTCCCTTCCCTTAAATAGTCAAATGCCTGATTGATCCGCTGCAGCCCATCCATCAGTTTGAGATGAGTACAGCCAATATTCATCCGAAAGTAACCAGACCCGGCCGTTCCGTAAACTTCTCCCCGCATCAAGCCGACTTTACCGATATGAATAAGAGCCCTCTGTATCTCATCCAGTTCATAGCCCGACGACCTGAAATCAAGCCAGGCAAGATATGTTGCCTGGGGATAAGTGAAGTGAATCTCCGGAATGTTTGCTTTAAGGTACTGATCAAGCATTGTGAAATTCATTTCAACATGCTGGACCAGTTCAGCTCGATAGGATTCCCCTTGAGTGTAGGCACTCATCAACGCTTTCATTCCCATCAGATTGGCTGAATTCAGAAAATCACAATGCCGTTGCTGATTCAGAAAAGCATCGCGTAAAGCCGCATCACAGATCATCGCATAGGATCCGCCTAGGCCAGGAATATTATAGGTCTTGCTGGCACTGCTGACAAGAATTAACCGTGGGCTGGCCGAAACGTAGCGGACAATCGGAAGATGCTTATGGTTGAACAGGATAAGATCAGAATGTATTTCATCTGAGATCAGCCAGGTGGCATGCTTCTGACACAATGCGCACAGGCGGCTCAGTTCATCAGCCGTGAATACCTTTCCGGTAGGATTATGCGGCGAACAAAGCAAGAAGACCTTTGCTTGCTTAAGCGCAAGTTCACACGCTACCCAGTCGATGCTCATGTCCTCGTTAAAACGAAGCGGAATCAATTGACGATGGTTGGATTCAATGCAGTCTATGAAGGCATCATACATCGGATCAAAAGCGGCAATGGCTTCTTGAGGTGCGCTGAGTTCACGAATCAGGCAAGCCACCGTATACATCACACTTGGACTATAGACGATCCAATCCGGATGTACCGGCACCGAAAAGCGATTTCGGTAGTAGTTCATAATGGCTCCCTTGAAATCATCGTGATTCCAGCGGGTATATCCGAAGACACCGAATTCTACCGCATCATTGAGCGTATCGAGAACACATTGCGGTGCCTTGAAATCCGTATCTGAAATTGAAAAGGGCAGAATATCCGAAACACCAAAACGGTCGCTGGTGTAATCCCATTGAGTACTGTAGGTATGATGACGATCAATCATTGCATTGAAATCCATAGCTTCCTCCAACTCGAATAGACAGAAACAAGCAAGCCTTCGCCTACTTGCTTATTGTCCTCTATTTGTTTTTCTTCAAACGATGTTTTGCCCATGCTGTCTTAAAGACGATGATCAGCAGAATATTCAGGGCAACACCAATACCATATGCAACATAGAATGCCCAGCCGGGTTTCATCAGACCCAGCAATGGATCAAAGACACCGATTCCTGGCGCCAAGCGCTCCAACCCCAAGGCAATCGTGATGACTCCGGCAATGCCGCCTGCTAATGTGTTAGCACTGATCATCGGAATCGGATCAGCCATGGCGAATGGAATAGCCGGTTCAGTTGCGACAGTTCCGCCGACAATGATTGCTGAAAGCGCCAAGCCATGTTCTTCCTCAGAAAACAGTTTTGGACGGATGTAGGTTGCAATTCCTGCAGCCACCGGCGGAATAGAAGCCACGACACCTACAATCGCATACCACGTATAGACACCCTCTGAAATCAGCGAGAAACAGAAGAACCAGGCAATCTTGTTCACAGGACCACCCATATCAAAGGCAAGCATGCAGCCTAGAAGGAAAGCCAATGGATACTTGAATGACGGCGGAACGCTGTTCAAGAAATTCAGAATAGTTGTCATCAATGAACCAAGCAACGGACCGACGACATAGAATGTCAAGACACCGAAGATAAAGATTGTCACTGCTGGAATCACCGTAAAGTTCATCAATGATTTCAAGGATTTCGGATAATTGAATGATTTGAACCATTTGACGAAATACCCGATGGATAAACCGAAGACGATAGCCCCTAAAAATCCTGCACCGGACTCTGTCCCCAGCATAGCCTTGTTGTTTGCCAAATAGGTAATGATAAATGCAGGTGCAAGACCTGGCTTATCGGCGATACTATACGCAATGTATGCTCCCATAATCGGAATCATGAACGTGAAGCCTAGATACCCGATCGATTCAATAATGTAAGGGAATGTAGGACCGCCGGCTTCGAAACCGATCATCGGCCATTGTAGTCAGCGGTTTGTCCTTTGGCGACTCCCCATTGAGCCAGGACATTCGCTACCGCAACCAGAATACCGCCGCCGACAACAAATGGAAGTGCTGCAGATATTCCAGCCATCAAGTGCGACATAACACTGTTCTGAGCCGATTTCTGCTTGCCGAGTTTCACATTGCCCAATCCTTCAAAGACGTATGCCTTGCTCTCAAGATCATCGAAAATAGTCTTGGCTTCCTTTAAGGCATCACTGACTTTAATCTGTACAACTTTCTTACCTGCGAAGCGTTGACGATCCGATTCGGTAATGCTTCGTCCAATTGCTAAAATGACATAATCAGCAGCTTGAATCTGTTCTGAACTCAATTCATTTTCGACCCCTGCTGCCCCTTGGGTCTCAACATGGATATCATGCCCTAACTCACGCGCGCGCTTCTCGAAAGCTTCCGCAACCATGTAGGTATGGGCAATTCCGGCTGGACAGTTTGTTACCGCAACAATTCTTAAACGACTCATATTTTCCTCCTTATATAAGTGCAGTGTTTATCGCGTCCAGGATACTGTTCGTATCCTGAGCATCTTTGAGTAATGCTACGAAATCATCATAGATTAATTTGCGTGTCAGTTTGGACAGCATCACCAGATGCAGATTCCCTTCCCCTTCAGGGACCAAAAGACAAAGACAGACTTCAACAGGCTCGCCGTCAATGGAACTCCATTCCACCTTCTGTTCAAGCTGGCCGAAGAGAATCGCCGCCTGCATCACATTGGTTGAACGGGCATGAGGAATCGCAATTCCATTTCCGAATCCGGTCGTTGACTCCAGTTCCCGATTGACGAGATCGTGATAGCATTCCTCTTCGTCCCTGACATAGCCTAAGTCCTTCGCTTGCTTCGCAAATGCACTCAGAATATCCTTCTGTGATGTCCCCTTAACTGACAGTATGATATTTTCTTGTTTGAATAATTCCATAATAGTCCTCTCTAAACAACTTACACCCCCAGTATAGCTAAACCTTCCTTCCTTGGAAACCGTCATTTTGTCGCTCGGACTCGGCATTTACTGAACAAACAAAGGATTTGTCCAAGACGAATGACAAATCCTTTGTTTACTATAAATCGAGTATATTGATTTGACCAAGCCCTAAAGCATGAATATAGCTTTCGCTGGTTTCCTCAAGAAACACCATGTTCTCATACGCTTTCTGGATATCTGCCCCGACAGCTATCGCACCATGATTTCTAAGCAATACCGCATTTCCTTGGCCCAGATTATCCACAATCGATTGATTGACCCGAGGATCATCCGGCACATAGAAGTCAGCGCATTGAACCGGCTGCTTCAGTTGTAAATGGACACCGAAAGTAATCATCGGCAACCCTAGACCCGCCAAAGCCAAGGCTGTTGCATAACGGGAATGCGTGTGGGTTATCGCATTGACGTCCTCTCTGGCTTGATAGATGGCCAGATGAAAGCGGGTATCCATGGAAATCCGATGCATCGCATGCTGGACTTCTCCATTCAAGCGGAGCACACTGATATCCTGTTCCTGCAGCAAATCATAATCCAATCCGCTGGGCGTCGCGTAAATCAATGTGCCTTGGCGAAGCGACAGACTGCCCTTGTTGCATGCGATCGAAACCAGCTTTTCAGCTTTCAGTTGCTTGGCGTAAGCAATCAGCTGCGTTTCAGGATTCACGGTTGAAATCACTCACAATTCGGGCAAACTCACTCGCCCGCCGTTCAATTTCCTGATAATCTTCGGCAGCAACAAGATCTTTGTTCACCAGTTCGCCACCGATACCGGCTGAACTTGCGCCTGCTTTGAAGAAATCTTTCAGATTGGCAGCGCCTACCGCACCCACGACCATCATATCGATTTGCGGCAAAGGTCCTTTAAGTTGCTTGATATAGTTTGCACCCAGAACGCCTGCCGGAAAAATCTTCACGATCCTTGCGCCGTTTTCCCATGCTGTCAACGCTTCAGTCGGTGTAGTGACTCCTGGAACCGGAACAACGTTATACCGTAGGCATAGTTTTATGACTTCCGTATTCAGGGTCGGTGCCAAAATAAAGGAGGCTCCGGCACTGATGGCTTCCCGAGCCGTTTCAGGGTCAAGAACGGTTCCCGCACCGATCAGGAGTTCATCCCCATAGAGGCGCTTGAGTTCACGAATCATCTGTGCTGCTCCGTCTGTATTGAACGTTACTTCAACTGCTTTAACTCCCCCTTGAATCAAGGCATCAGCAATCGGCTTGATCTTATCCTTTGGAATCCCACGGATAATGGCACACACTTTATTCTCTCTGATTTTTTCTAATGTAACTGAATCCTTCATTATTCCTCCTACCATTCTGCGATGGTTCCATCATCATTACGCCACAGCGGATTGCGCCACTGCAGACCTTCCAGACTGACTTTTTCAACCAGCGTTTCATTGATATCGATTCCAAGCCCCGGGCCATTCGGCACTGAGACAAAGCCATCCTTGTAATCAAACATTTCGGTATTATTGACAAAATCCAGCAGATCATAGCCGGCATTGTAATGGATCCCCAGACTTTGCTC
>CALNCD010000012.1 GCA_937874965.1 uncultured Erysipelotrichaceae bacterium
CTTCTGCACTTTTGCTGGGTAAAAAACCCAGCTCATTTCTGAATCGCAGTGCTTGCTGTTTAGAAAGATTCATTTGATTCAATATTTCTAGATAGGCCAGCGGTTCAGGGTTCTTTCGCTTATAGGACTCCCTGAGCCGCTCATAGGTTTGTACTGATGTTTTTGTCTGCTCAGATATCATTGATCCGATATCCGATTCTCTAAAACCAGTTAATGCTGCAAGTTTCGCAATATAATACGACTGATCGAGAACTTCAAGATGCCGAAGATGCTCAACCATAAACTCCACCACACGCTTCCGATTCTGATGATTTTCCAAACCAAAACGCATCTGAGCATATTGCATACAAAATTGAATCCAGGTCATTTTGTCATTGAAGACTTTTCGCAGCGCATCCACGCCTGACGAACGGATAGTTTCATCCGGATCCATGCCAATATTATAACATACTTCGACTCTGCATTTCATGTCAGTCAAGAGTTTGCCAATTTTATAATTGGCATCAAGACCCGCTCGATCTCCATCATAGCTCAAGACGACATTCCAGCTGCACTGCTTGATCTGATTCAGCTGCTGAGTCGTACATGCTGTCCCCAGAGTTGCAAGGCAATTTTCGAATCCAGCTTTATAGTATGCAAAGACATCCGTCACCCCTTCCACCACAATGACGCAGTTCTCCTTGAGTGCACTTGGCCGTGCATGATGGATATTGTAGAGGACATTCCCCTTCGTATATACAGGAGTTTGCGAAGAATTAATATACTTGATTGAATTATTCTTGTCAATAGTCCGAGCACTGAAAGCAATGACTTGACCCTCGCGATCAACGATTGGAAAAGTTACGCGTCCATAGAATACATCACTTAATCCGGAATCCGTAAGCCGAGCAAGATCAAGCTTCACAAGATCGGCCTCCGAGTAACCCTTGGCAATCAAGAACTGACTTAATGATTGATCCCCCAAACTGGCACCGACTCCAAAGTACTCGATGCTTTTCGAATCAATTCCGCGCTCTGATAAAAATGACAGATAATTGGCACCTGCTTCACTGTTTAGCGAATACCTGAAGTAATTATTCGCCTCCTGCATGATTTTATAGTCTCTCTGCTTCTGAGGATCAACGGCTTTCTGTTTTAAGAGTACCCCTGGAATGTCAACATGGGCATATTCAGCAACTTTGACCACAGATTCAACAAATGAGACATGTTCAATTCCGGATACGAAACCAAAAACATTACCGCCAGCTCCGCAGACAAAGCATTTGTAAATCTGTTTATCCGTACTAATCGATAATGAAGGATCATGATCATCATGAAAAGGGCAAATCGCTTTATAGTCCTTACCCTTTTTCTCAACCGAAATATACTTTGAAATCACATCAACAATATCAGCTTTATTTCGGATTTCATTAATGGTCTGTTCGTCCAGCTTAGCCACAGCTATCTTTCTAACGCACGTTTAATCAATTCAAGTCCCTCATCCAATGAAACTCTCACCTGTTCCATGGAATCCCGGTAGCGAACAGTGATGCACTGATCTTCCAAGGATTCAAAATCAACCGTGACACAGAATGGCGTACCCATCGCATCCTGTCGGCGATAACGTTTTCCAATTGAACCCGCATCATCGAAATCCGTAGCCGCATAACTGCTGAAGGCTTCATAAACGGACAGTGCCTTTTCATTCAACTGCTTTGATAACGGCAGAATTGCAACTTTGACCGGAGCAACTTTAGGTGAAAAATGCATAACGATGCGCTCATCCTTTTCAAGCTGTTCGACATCATAAGCCTCACACATCAAAACAAACATCAACCGTTCCACACCTAAAGCCGGCTCCACGCAATATGGAATAAACTTCTCATTGGTTGACGGATCAAGGTATTCCATGCTCGTCTTTGAATAAAGCTGATGCTGCTTTAAATCATAATCAGTTCGATCTGCAATCCCCCATAACTCATCCCATCCCCATGGAAAAAGATACTCAATATCACTTGTAGCAACCGAATAATGGGAAAGCTCAGCCTTGTCATGCTCGCGGATCCGCAGATGATCACTCTCGATTCCAAGACCAACCAAGAACTTCATGCAGAATTCCTGCCAATAGCTGTACCACTTCAAATCTTCACCTGGCTTGCAGAAGAACTCCAGTTCCATCTGTTCGAATTCACGCGTTCTGAAAATAAAGTTTCCCGGAGTGATTTCATTCCTGAAAGACTTTCCAAACTGTCCGATACCAAACGGCAATTTCTTACGGGTTGTCCTTTGAACATTCTTGAAATTGACAAACATTCCCTGGGCCGTTTCAGGACGAAGATAAATGGTACTCTTGCTATCTTCAACAACACCCTGGAACGTTTTAAACATCAGGTTAAACTGACGGATCGGGGTGAATTCGGACAAGCAACACGATGTTCCTTGATATAAGCTTCCATTTCCTCAATGCTCATCGACGCTGCATTCACGGTATGATCTGAAAAGTCTTCGATCAGTTTATCCGCGCGATGACGTGTCTTGCACTGCCTGCAATCCATCAGCGGATCAGAAAAAGTTTTCAGATGACCGCTTGCTTCCCAAACTTTCGGATTCATCAGTATCGCTGATTGTATTCCGACATTGAGCGGATGCTTACGGATGAATGCTGTCCACCAAAGCTCTTTGACATTGTTTTTCAGCTCAACGCCCAGAGGACCGAAGTCCCAGGTATTTGATAAACCACCATAAATCTCGGAACCTTGAAACACAAATCCGGTATTCTTTACATGGTTGACAATGTCATCATACTTTTTCTTACTCATATTATTTACCCACCTATTCCACTATTATAGTATACTTTCCGATAAAAATCCCAACTTTTCAAGTGTATTCCGCTGTGGAATTCAAAATAGTCAACGACAATTTCAAACACCGTATTAACTTCTGTGAAAAAATCCAGAATCGATGTAAACTGTGCCAGATTTGCTTTGAAAAGATAGCGCAGCTGTTTCAATACATCCAATGACGATGTTTCGATTTTCGGATGGTACAATTTCAAGCACCGAGAACAGACCAAGCCACCTTGACTAATCGAAAATGCACTCACTTGCGGACTTCCGCAAGAGACACATTCATCAACATTCGCGCCTAATCCTAGATTAATCAGGATATCAGCCATGAAATAAAGCAGATACTTTATAGGATTCTGCAAGGAAAACAACATTGAAAATGCGTCGAAGCTTAAATTAACAGGACTCTCACGATTTACGCGTAAAAGAATTTCACTTGCAATTGACAGATAGCTGATCCAGTGAATATCCTGACGATACTCCCGGAAACTTTCAACCAACCGGCCAGAACGAACTGTTTGAATCTGGGATGGCCGTTCCTCAAACAAGTACTCCACCTGCGTATAAAGCTGAGCGATACCCGTTTGCTTGGATGTTGCTTTATACAAACCGCGCAGTACAAAGGTTTCAAGACCATGCTCACTGTACAGTTGAACCAGTCCATCCGATTCACGATATTCTTGAACAGAAACAACAAACCCAGTTCGCTTAATCATCATCCATCACGGGTTCAACATACCCTAATTTACTGAGTAGTGTCTGACGGTCACGCCAATTCTTCTCCACGCGGACAAAAAGTTCAAGATAAACTGAAGTCTGGGTGATCATTTCAAGTTCTTCACGGGCAAGCTGACCTATATGTTTAATCATCGCCCCCTGTTTTCCGATAATCATTCCTTTTTGTGAATCCCGTTCAACCACAATAATTGCTTGAATAACCAGCTTGTCCTTCTTCTGTGTCATGGATTCAACCACGACCGCAACAGAATGGGGGATTTCCTGTTCAGTAAGTTTCAAAACCTTTTCACGGATGATTTCGGAGATGATGAACTGCTGAGGATAATCACTCTTCTGTCCCTCTGGATAATACATGACTCCCTCTTCGAGATAATCCAATGTCACTTTCAAGAGCCGATCGATATTCCTCTGCTTCAATGCAGAAACAGGAATCACCTCAGCAAAGTCAAACTCCTGATTCCACCGGTCCAGATGATCCAATAGCTTTTCTTTTGGAAGCAAATCAATTTTATTCAGAATCAGCAGAACAGGTATTTTATGCGTCTTAAGAATATCCAAAACAAAACGATCCCCGCTGCCGATTGCTTCGGTTCCATCAACAATTAAGTATGCCGCGTCAACTCCGCTTAAACTTGCGTATGACTCCTTATTCATATTCCGTCCTAGCTTATGTTTAGGCTTATGAATACCGGGGGTATCGATAAAAATAATCTGAAAATCATCACGTGTCAGAATACCGCGTATCGCATTCCGCGTCGTTTGCGGTTTATCCGAAACAATGGCAACTTTCTGATCGAGCAATGTATTCAGCAATGTCGATTTCCCGGCATTAGGCCGCCCGACAATTGCGACAAATCCTGATTTAAAAGCCATTCAAATCCTTCTTTCCAAACATCATCGGCAAAAGCTCAATGATTGTTTTCGTAACAGTTTCTTTTCCATTGGAGAGAATAATCGGCGTATCCCCGGTCAGCAACTCACTTAGGACCTGTCTGCAGATTCCGCAGGGTGCACCTATTTCATCACCATCGCTCACTATTGCTAACGCCTCGATATCATCCGCACGAATACCATGTGAATAAGCAGCATAAATTGCAGATCTCTCTCCGCAGTTGGTTGCTCCAAAGGATGCATTCTCAATATTCGCACCAATATAGGTTTCTCCTTTTTTGGTTAATAAACATGCGCCGACATGGTAGTTCGAATACGGGGCATACGCATTTTCCATTGCGGCAAAAGCCTGATCAAGCAAGTTCTGATATTTCATAGATTCTCCTTAAATAAAATGACTGTATGAGATAATTAAAGCAATAATGACAGCATAGCCTGCACCTAATAATACAAAAGCAGAACCCATATCCTTAATTGTTTTGATCATGGGATTATACTCCTTGGAAATCAGATTGCAGATCAGTTCTAAACAGGAGTTGATGAACTCAAGCACCAAAACAGCCGCAATTGCTGAAATTACCCATAGCCATTCAGAAAGTGTAATCTGCAGCCAACTGAAATAGAAGATAGCAGCAATGGCCAGACACCCTTGTAATTGAATGGAATGATCCCTGGAAAACCCCAACCATAATCCACTAAATGCATGTTTGAATTTAATGAGGATCGCTTTAGCTTTTTCGATCAGCAAACCCATGCAGAATCTCCTCCTGGTAACCGAACATTTCTTTTTCAGCGTCCTCAGTCATATGATCAAAACCAAGTAAATGGAGATAGCCATGAACACAAAGGAAGCAGAACTCCCGCTTCAAAGAATGACCATACTCCTTTGCCTGGTTGGCAACCGCTTCAACATTGATGAAGATATCTCCGAGATTAAGTTCATCCTGTTCGTACTCTCCATCAACAAAACTAAGGACATCCGTAGGCCGATCAACTTGCCTGAAATCACGATTCAACGTATGAATGACGTCTGGAGTAACCAAAACAACACTCGCCACAACATTTTCATTTCTGCCTAATACAACCATCGTTCTATCAAGAAGAGGAGCACAGTATTTGCGATAATTATTCCATTTTGTAAGTCCTGTTTGATTTTTAAAGTTAATTGTCATAGTTTCACCCTAGTAATTATATCATATTCAGTCCCCGGATTTAGATATAAATGCCGTGATTTATGAAAATCCAATAATTTCGCGTTCATTGTCGCTCAGAGCAGAATCAGCCTATCCCCAACAGAACGATATGCTCGCTCCTCTTCACGTCTAGTTGCCAATTCCCGACTTCTCTGATAACCAGTCTTGATTTGGTTCTCTATGGTTATTCTGAATCCGAAATCATAGTCAGTGCGCTCATGAAATCCAAATCCAGCAAAAACTCCGATGATCGTTTCAAAATGAACGATGACAACAAACACCGACTATTTCAACTATGACAACATTCCCTTCAACTTGATTTCCTATCCAATCTTGTTGAGTTCTTCAAAATGGTATATTATAGATAAGAGAAACCCTAAGAACTCGCCTCCGTATCTGCATTATGCTTTTAAAAAAAGCTGAAAAATGATACGCATCGTCTTAGCTCATGAAAAACTGCATCCTGAAAACTTATCCAACTTTGCTTTAGTAAGGAGTTACTATGTGTCTATTCTGTAAGATTGCCAACCACGAAATTCCATCGTATTCCGTCTATGAAGACGAACAATTCTATGCCTTTCTGGATCTATCCCAGGTTACCAAAGGTCATACGTTGCTCATCCCAAAACAGCACAGTGATTCATTACTGTCGTGTGATCCGCAGCTTTTGGCACAGATGCTTCCCATTGCCCAAAAAATCGGTGCAGCATTATTAGAAAAACTAAATGCATCCGGCCTTAATTTTATCAACAATTGCGGCGAAGAAGCAGGTCAAACCATCCTGCATACCCATCTTCATATCATCCCTCGCTACAATGAATCAGACCAATTAAAAATTGAATTCAAGCCAAGCGAGAACCCTGACTATCAGAAAACGCTTGATTTAATCAATAAAGCATAAGCTTATTTATTACCCAAAATCCCTCGTTAAGAACGGCTGGAAATTAAGTCCAACGTTTGCAATGAGGGATTTTTCAGAAGAAAGTACAGGATCTATGCTCACCAACAAGCAGTCGTCCGAAAAAGAGTCATTGCTCATGCAAACGGGCAAGACGCTGCATGCCAGCATCAAAGAGAACTGAAATCAGAACCATCCATATTGTCCACGAGAAAATCTGGGAGGTTTCCAGGTTTAAGCGCGCATACTGTAAATAGAAACCAATGCCCGTCTGCAGTCCGTTCAATAATTCTGCCATAACCAATACCTTTAGACCTAGGGCAAAACAAGCATTCAAGCTGGACAAGAAGAAACGCCATTCATAGGGAAAATACAGGAACAGGAACCGTTCCAGATATGTCGGAGCGAACAAAACTGTCGCATCACGCAATGACTTCGGATAATGATCCAAAGCAACCACCAATTGCTCAACCATCAACGGAAGAAGAACAAGCAGAGCTACCAGTAGAATGCTTCCCTGTTTTCCAAGCCAGATGAGTGCAAGGAAAATAATCGCAATATTAGGAATAGTTTTAATCAGCGATAAAAGGAAACCGAAAAAACCTCTGAAAAACTGCGACAGTTTCATTGTATAAGCAATGATATGACTGAGAATAACAACCATAATCAAACTAAGAGCAAGTCTCCCTAAGGAATCCCCGATAATCTGATATGTCCTCACAGAGAGTGCCTGAGCAATCCATACGTGAGCAACATCTGCAGGACTTGGAAGAAGTACGGGTTCATGAATAAAAGCAGCTGCTGAAGCCCATATAATTAATAATACGATGACTCCAAAGAGCTGCCCTTTAAGTTTCATAATCCCTCTATTTACTGCTGAAATCAGTCTTCCATTCAATATTGAATAAGCTCAGGAAATTTGTCAGCTGCGCTGAACTATCCTTTGCACTGACAACTTTTAAATTCATCCGATCCCACGCACTCTTAATAATCGCACTGGATGGCACCCCTAGCTTTTCAACCCCGATCCTATCAATATCACTTTCTAACGTCTCATGGGCTGTGAGGTAATCTCCCATGGATTTAACTGCTGCATCAACTGCCGTCTTATGCTCATCATAGATTGTTTCTTCGACAAAAATTCCGGCTTGAGGATAATTGTCATCCCCGTTCTTTTCTTTCCATAGGCTCTGAACATCTTTTGCAATGCTGATTTCAAAACCGCTTTGCTTGGCTTTCGCAATACTTGCTGTAACCAAAGGTTCTGCAAGCAACGCATATTTTGCCTGTCCGCTCATTAATACCTGCTGCGCTTCTGAAACAGACGCATAATAGGTTGACTGATCCACCGAGAGTGCCAACAAGGATTTCACCGATTCAAAGACTTTTCCCGGTACAGCATTTTCACCGAACAGTGCGAGATTGTTAAGCGCTCCTTCTTTGGTGGATTCAACCAGATAGAGATTCCCCCAAGTGACAACGCTGTGTAAACGATAAGTTGTAGAGCCCTTTGAAATCAGGGTTACACCCAAATTAACAGGAGCGATGATGACATCATACTCCGGAGTCGGATTGATCAAGGCAGCCTGAATGTTAGTTCCCCCATTATCGTACGAAACATCAAATCCTTGATTCGATAAAGGAATACTCGCAACTGCCGGTGCACCTGTCGGTGTCAGGACTTTCAGACTGTAATCATCAGTCTTTGAACTTTTTGAACATCCGCTTAAAAGGATGGCCGCCATCACTAAAAGACTTACTATTCGTTTCATTTCTATACCTCTCATGATTTATCGTACCGTAATTAAGCAAAGATTACAAGAAATGAATCTGTTAAATGAACGCCAGAATGCACTAATGATGATTCTCTGCCTCTTGATGAACCCATGCGATAAAGTCATCAATCGGCATACTTGTACTCTCTTTTTTTCCATAAAGGCGAATATTCACGCTATTTGATTCAATTTCACCATCCCCGACGACAACTTGAACAGGAATCTTGCTGACTTGGGCTTCACGTAGACGATAACCTAATTTCTCATTGCGATGATCGACATCAGCACGTATCCCCGCATCTTTGAGGCGATGCATCAGATCAAAAGCATAGTCGGAATGAACCTCACTGTTGACAGGAATAATCGCAACCTGCAACCAGGCCAGCCACAGCGGGAAAGCTCCCTTGTATTCTTCGATAAGATAGGCAACAAAACGTTCGAATGTGGAAACCACGCCACGATGAATAACAACTGGACGATGAGTGTTTTTGCCATCTTCGCCGACATAGGTCAGATCAAAACGATCCGGCAAGAGGAAATCCAGCTGAACAGTGGACAACGTTTCCTGCATACCGATTGCTGTCTTTACCTCGACGTCAAGTTTAGGTCCATAGAATGCCGCTTCTCCGATAGCCTCATAATAGGCATACCCGTACTCATCCATGACCTCTTTCAGCATACTCTCGGCATTTTGCCACATTTCGTCATCATCATAGTATTTTTCCTTATCCTGAGGATCTCGGTAACTCAAACGGAATGTATACTCTGTAATATTGAAATCCCGATAGACTTCCAGAATCAAATCCAAAGCACGCTTGAACTCTTCTTTAATCTGGTCAGGACGAACGAAGATGTGTGCATCATTCAAGGTCATCTCCCGAACCCGTTGCAACCCAGAGAGAGCCCCGCTCTTTTCATAGCGATGCATCATACCAAGCTCCGCAATACGAATCGGCAATTCACGGTAGGAATGAATATCATTTTTATAGACCATCATATGGTGGGGACAGTTCATCGGACGTAGAACCATTTTTTCACCGTCTTTGAAATCCATCAACGGGAACATTGAATCTTTATAGTGGGCATAATGACCGCTTGTTTTATACAGTTCAACATTAGCCATAATAGGTGTATAAACGTGATAGTAGCCCATTTCCAGTTCCTTATCAACAATGTAGCGTTCAATAATACGGCGGACCATCGCTCCGCGAGGCAACCAAAACGGAAGACCAAGCCCAACCTCAGGAGAAATCATGAACAAATCCAATTCTTTCCCTAACTTACGATGATCCCGTTGCTTGGCCTCTTCCAGCTGATTGAGATAGTCATCCAATTGTTCCTGAGTCTCAAAGCAGATACCATAAATCCGCTGCAGCATGTGATTTTTAGCATCACCTTTCCAATAAGCCCCAGCAAGTTTTAGCAACTTGAAATATTTGATTTTCTTCGTACTCTCAACATGAGGACCACGGCATAAATCCGTAAAATCACCTTGACGATATGCGGTAATCACTGTATCACCATCCGATAGGTTATTGGTGATTAAGTCAACTTTATAAGGATCATCTTTGAACAGCTCCAATGCTTCATCAACTGAGAGTTCAATCCTTGTAATTCGCTTGTCTTCTTTGGAAATTTTCTTCATCATCTTTTCAATCGCCGGAAAATCATCTTCTGATAAAGAAATATCACCTAAATCAATATCATA
>CALNCD010000013.1 GCA_937874965.1 uncultured Erysipelotrichaceae bacterium
ATTGGGAGTGTTCTGGTTTTTATCGGCCTGTTCTGGTTATTTGTTGTGAGTGCCTCCATCAAAGCAGAAGTTTCAGAGGATTCATTTACCTTCTTCAAGCGTGGGAAAGCGGTCGTCTCGTTTGATCCGCGTCATGTATCATTGCGTTACTATATCCGGACATCCCGTAACAATACATCGATTACATTGTACTATATTGATGAATCGGGCGTTGAAAAGGAATTGGACTGTTCCCCGTTTGGCAAGAAGCAGTTTATGAAGATGTGGGATTCATTTGAAAAAGAACCGGTTATCACACCATTGGAGGTCGAATAAACATGGATTTCATTCAGGAAAATTTACAGTGGATTCTACTTGTCGGCGGATTCTTTATTGTCTACATCATTGCCATGTTTGTCTATACCCGTCAGAGACGCCGGAAGCAAGAACAGTTTGAAGTTGAAAACCCTGAGACCGCCCGTGTTTTCATTAAAGCAAATGCTTCAGAAAGTTTTGTGATTTCGGCCATTGATGAAGAACCTCCGATTTATTTCTACAAGGGGACAAAGCGGGGATTCTATCTGAACAGCGGTGCGCACGTATTGACGCTCAGCTATTCGCATACACGTCCTGGCGTTGTTCATCGTTCTGTGACTCAGTCTTTTGCGGAAAGTAAGGTAGAAATAAAGGTCGAATCACGCAAAGATTATGAACTCAGTTTCAATCGTAAAGAATCACGGTATGTCTTCAAAGCTATGATTCAAGACTAGAAAACCCAGATTAACTGGGTTTTTAATTTAAGCATTGTAATCTTTTTTAGAAACGATATGGATAGAGAGAAACATCGAACCTATATAAAGGCATAGAGTTATGAGAATTGCGCCTATGAGGATTAATGGATCAGGGAGTTGCAGGAGATCCATCGATAGCGTCATGGATGAGAGTGTTCCGATAAAGAAGAGCATAAATAAGACAAAGACGATAATCATCATGATTCTGGCCATTTCAACACCGAGTTCAAAAATGAAAGGATAAAGCAAGGCATAGAGCACCAAGGTGATCAAAACGGTTACGAGAATGGTCAGCGCTTGTTGCGCAAACGGTGTTGAACTTGAAATGAACATCTGAACAAACAGGATCAGGATTCCCATGAATACTGTCAGAATACTGGAGAAGATATACTTGATTTTGACCAATTCGGATCGGTTTGCCGGCAAGGTCAAGGCATAGGTCATCCATTTGTTTTTCTCATCATAGGAAAAGATATTCAGGTTGATAATCAAGCTGTACATTGCAATCATCGCAACCAAGAAGCCGGAATTGCGGGTATACATCCCGAGTAAACCATACACCACTAGAAGGGCAAGGTATATTTTGGATTGTGAGCGGATGATCAAGAATTCCTTATAGAGTAAGCCTATCATTGTTTTAACCCCCGGTTCATATAGAGCATGATTTCTTCTAATGTCGGTTTGCGGGAAATATAGTCAGGAAGGATATGCTCAATCTCCATAAGCGCCGCAATATTGAATTCACCATGATGCAGTCCGATCAGTTGTGCAGGATCAATCTGTTCGAGTTGGTCAGGCGTTAATTGAACCAGACGATAATGATCAATCAGATCATCCTTGACTGCTGAGAAGATGATCTTCCCCTGATGGATGTAGGTGATTGTGTCACTCACTTTTTCAAGATCCGAGGTAATGTGGGATGACATGAGGATAGCCCGGTTTTCGGTGTTCATAAAGTCCAGAAGCAGATCCAGCAATTCATCTCTGACGATAGGATCAAGTCCTGAAGTAGCCTCATCGAGAATTAAGATCTGAGCATCATGGGATAAAGCAACCGCGAGAACAGCTTTCATTTTCATCCCGCGTGAGAACTTGCTGAAGGCTTGTTTCAAGGGAAGCTCAAAGCGTTCGCAATAGTCAAAGAACTGCTGAGGATGCCAATGCTGATAGAGATGTTTCATCATGATGTTGGTATCGTTCATCGTGATATAGTCAGGAAGCATGGCGGATTCGAGGACAATTCCCAGATGCTGTTTCGTTTCAAGCGTGAGTGAACCGGGGTCGCCGAGGATATCGATTAATCCTTCATCGGGATGGCATAGGCCTAGGATACAATTGATTAAGGTGCTTTTCCCTGCACCGTTTTCGCCGATCAAGCCCATGACTGTTCCTGACTCGATGTCTAAATTGATGTTGTTTAAGGAAAAGGTAGGATAACGCTTGGTTAAGTTGGACACTGTGATACTGTTCATTTAGTTTTCCTCCTGAAGATAGAGATCAATCAGTTCTTTCAAATGGGTACGGGATAGATTGATCCGTTTTGCGAGAAAGGTGGCCTTTTCGATCAGAGCTTCAATTTGCTTAAGCTGTTCTTCTTTGAAGAGTTCAGTATTGACCGCTGCGACATAACAGCCTTTTTTCGGTACCGTAAGGATGTAATGGTCTTTCTCCAATTCATCATAGGCGCGTGAGGTTGTTATTACACTGATTCGCAGATCACGTGCCAATTGACGAATAGAGGGTAAGGCATCGCCTTCGTGAAGAACTTGTGCCAGAATCTGCTGCTTGATCTGCTCATAAATCTGGACATAAATCGGAACATCGGATTGATTTTCAAGTCGAATGTACATTGTTTCATCACCTCGTCTGTATATATATTATATGTACAGTATGATCAGAAGTCAATAAAAAAAGTGCATTTGCACTTCAGACTGGAATCAGGTCACTTTCATCAGGATCGCCTTGTCCGATCATCTGGTAGGGAGAGAGGTACTTGGCCTGGCTGATCAGTGTCGCTATCGCATTTGGCGTATCAATGCCCCCTTTACGCAGCCATAAGAGGATTATCGCATTGACGCTTCCGAGCATGATCTCAGTCGCATAGTCTTCTGGAATATCGGGAGTATGGTAGTTGAGCTGATTATCCCGTGATACTTGCATCGCAATCATTTCTTTCAGGACCTCTTTGAAACGGTCGGAAAAGCGTGAGTCATTATGCAAGGTCATGGCCAGGAAGAAAGGAAGGTCTTCTTTGACGTAGTTGAGGGCATTAAGGATACATGGGTAGGGAAAAAGACGGTTTTCATGGGAGTTGTCTGAATCATCGAGAAGCAGTCGCTTCAAGTCGTTGATGGCTTCCTGTTCCAGGTGGTCTTTGAGGTCATATTTATCGGTATAATGGTGATAGAATGTACTGCGGTTTATCTTGGCCTGGCGGGTGAGATCACTGACGCTCATGGCTTCCAGGCCTTTCTTATTCATCAGGTAGGTGAAAGCTTCCTTGATTTTAAGATTTGTTTTTGTTTGTCGTCGCTGCGTCATGTTCTCTCCTATTTCAACAGATTCACCCAGAGTGGTGCTTGATGTGATTTCGGTCTGATTGTATAATAGTTTTAGAATAAATTCAACACTTTGTTGAATTAAGAGGTTTATTAATGAGCTATATCGAAGTGATTCATGAATACAAGCGCTATGGAAGCAATGAAACAGAAATTCTCGCAAACAACGATGTCAACTTTACAATTGAAAAAGGAGAGTTAGCTATTATTTTAGGGGCTTCAGGCGCAGGCAAGTCAACCATTCTTAATATTCTGGGCGGAATGGATACGTGCAGTGAGGGTATTGTTCGCGTCGATGGCCATGAGATATCGGGATATTCATCAGAACAGTTAACCGCTTATCGTCGTAACGATGTCGGGTTTGTGTTTCAATTCTATAATCTGATTACCAGTTTAAGTGCGAAAGAGAATGTGGAGCTGGCTGTGGAAATTGTGAAGGATGCCTTGGATCCGAAAACGGTGCTGGAAGAGGTTGGTTTAGGTCAGCGTTTGGATAATTTTCCTGCGCAGCTTTCCGGCGGGGAACAGCAGCGGGTTGCGATTGCCCGTGCGGTCGCTAAAAACCCGAAAATACTGCTGTGTGATGAACCGACAGGTGCCCTTGACTACAAGACAGGCAAGCAGGTCCTTCAGATTCTTCAGGATATGAGCCGTCTTAAGCAGAGCACGGTTGTTATCGTGACGCATAACAGTGCGATTGCTCCCATAGCTGATCGTGTCATCACCATGCATGATGCACGAGTAAAATCAATTGAACGTAATGCGCATCCAAAGCAGATTGCTGATCTGGAATGGTAGGTCCTTTATGAAACGGAAACTTTGGAAAGATACCTTCAGCGCTCTGAAAACAACCAAGGCTCGATTCATCTCAATCCTGTGCTTGATCATGCTTGGTTCTTTCGCATTGGTCGGCCTGAAGGTCACCGGTCCGGATATGCGTGCGAGTGCTGAAACCTATTTTGAAAATGTGCAGCTTGCTGATCTGGTCGTGCTTTCAAATTATGGACTGAATGAAACGGACCAACGTGTGATTGAATCGGTCAATGGTCTTAGGAGCGTTGAGTTCGGTTATCTCAAAGATGTCGTGATTGATCAGACCCAAACCAGTATCCGGATTTTGTCGGTGCCTCAACAGCTTTCCCTGGGGGAAAGCGTTCTGGGAGAACTCCCCAAGACGGATCGCGAAATCGTCTTGGACAGCAGTTTTAAAGGATCCTACGCAGTGGGTGATACCATTGCTTTCTTTGAGGATGGAGGGCTGTCCGGGCAGCCTGTTCTGAAGGAGCATACGTTCACCATTAGCGGGTTTATAACCTCTGGTGAGTATCTTTCTTCGGTAAATCGCGGCAAGACCACCGTGGGTACCGGAGATCTTAGCGGTTTTGCGATGGTTCTTCCAACCGTCTTTGATTCAGAGGTCTATATGATTGCCCGGCTTTCCTTTGAAGATACCACCGGAATAAGTCCTTATTCCTCAACCTATACTGATCGTATCCAAGTGCATAAGGATGCACTGACTCAATTGATCAAAAACCAACCCCAGAATCATCTTGATCAATTAAAGGCGGACTATCAGGCTGATATTGATCAAGGAAGGCTGAACTTAGCGCAGGCTATCGCAACCTATCAGAAGACCAAGGCGAGTCTGGATGCAGCCTATTCGGCTTTAGAGGAAGGGACTAAAACCATCGCAAGCCAGCAGCAAGCCTATGATCAGGCCAGTGCCCAGGCGACTAAGCAGCTGGTTCTTGCTCAACGGGAACTGACGGATGGTCAGCAGAAGCTGAATGCCGGCAAGGAAGCATTTGAGACAGGAACGCGCACCTATTCTGCAGGTTTGGATGAGTGGAACAAGCAGACGATTGCTATCGCTTCTAAACAGACTGAATATGAAATAAAGCTTAAAGACTGGCAAGCGCAGGATGCAGCAGCGAAGCAAGCACAGATTGACCTGGATCAAGCAAGACAATCCCTCCTTGATCAGCAGGATAGTCTTGAAACCGTTAAAAAGGCATATGAAACAACGCTTCAAACCTTAAATACCGAAATGCAGGCGCTGCAGTCAGCTTTGGCTCAGCCGGGACTTACCGCAGAACAGCAGGCGGCCCTTGAAGCTCAATTGACAGTGCTTCAGGAACAATCACCCCAGGTGAATCAGCAATTCCAAGACTTTATGACGAAAACATATGAACCTCTGCAGATTGTTCTTAAGCAAGCATTAACTGACATCAGCGGCAAGCAGAGCCAGCTGGATCAAGGCCGTCTGATTTTGAACCAGGCCAAAGAAACCTTGGATCAAGCGAAACTGCAGTTGGATCAAGGCCGTCTGGAGCTTAGAGAAAGCAAGAAGAGTCTTGACCAAAGTAAGCAGACACTTGATCAAGCGCAGCAACAGATCAGTGAGAATGAGCAACGGTTGAAGGAAGGTCAGGAAAGTTTTAGTCAGCAGCAAACTCAGGTTCAAGGTCTGCTGAAGGAGAATCTCGAGAAATTGGATAATGCCAAAGCAGAACTGGCATTGAAACAAAGAGAGTATGATCAGGCAAGGAAAGCTTTCAATGCGCAATCTGCTTCAATTGAAGCAGAATTTGCTGCCAAGACAATTGATCTGGATGGGGCACAACAGCGGGTGGATGATCTGGAATTACCGGTTTACTCTGTCAATACCCGTCGTGAGGCGCCTGGAAGCGATGGGTATAAAGTGTATGAGAGCATCGCTTCAATTGTGGACTCACTTGCGCATATCTTTCCGCTCTTCTTCTATTTCGTTGCGGCTTTGGTGAGTGCGACAACCATGACACGATTCGTGGATGAGGAGCGAACGAATTCAGGAACCCTGAAAGCCTTGGGTTATTCAAATCGCGATATTATTCAGAAATTCATGGTTTATGGGTTTGCGGCAAGCTTGCTTGGCTCAGTGCTCGGGATTTTTCTCGGTCACACGCTCATGCCTTTGATCGTGAATAAGGCGTATAGTGTGGGGTATGATTTCGCCCCGATTGCATTGCATCTTCAGCTAGGAATAACCCTGATTGCGTTAGTGCTGGGAATCGGGTGTGCCTTGATTCCGACCTACATTGTTGCTCGTCGGGAACTTCGCGAGAAACCTGCCCGGCTGCTTCAACCCAAAGCACCGGTCCGTGGATCAAAAATAATGCTCGAGCGGATAAAGCCGCTTTGGAATCGCCTGAGTTTTACCCATAAGGTCGTGGCACGCAATCTGTTTCGTTATAAGAAACGGATGTTCATGACTGTGTTTGGTGTGTGCGGCTCGGTGGCTTTATTGGTCTGCGGATTAGGGGTGCAACAGTCAATATCCAGAATTGCCGATCAGCAATTCGGTGGGATTATTACCTATGATATGATTGTCGCCCGTACGAATTATATCAGCGATGCTCAGATGGAAGCCTTGAATGTCCAGCTTCAGGATTCATCCGTTAAGCAACAGACGGCCGTGTATTATGAGCCGTTATCCGTCAGTGCTGGGGAAACGCAGGATCGTCAGGACATAACCTTATTGGTTCCCTCTGACAATGATCAATTCAATGCCTATATCACCCTGAAGAACCGCCAGAGCCAGAAACCTTTAAGCTTGAATACGCCAGGTGTGATTATCTCGGAGAGACTGGCTCAGCTGCTGGGTGTTTCACCAGGAGGGCAGATTACAGTCCAGGATGCGAACTTCGCGTCGTATACGCTCACAATCAGCGCTGTGACAGAGATGTATATCGGTCACTTCCTGGTCATGAATCAGGAAACCTATCGCACCAGCTTTTCTCAGGACTATGCCACCAATGCAAATCTGGTTCAGCTTAACGATACATCCCTTGCGAATGTGAAGAGTGTTTCTGCTTCCTTCATGAAACTCGGGGCAGTTAAAGGTGTTGAGCAGAACACTACTTTGATTAATCAAATCAACACAATCGTCACATCTTTGAATATGATTATGCAGGTTCTGATTATTGTCGCAACGTTATTAGCTGTGGTAATTCTCTACAATCTGACGAATATCAATGTCTCTGAGCGAATCCGGGAACTCTCAACAATCAAGGTGCTGGGTTTCTTTGATAAGGAAGTGACATTGTATATCTACCGGGAAACTATCTTGCTCTCATTGCTTGGCATCGTCGTGGGATACGGTTTTGGAACTCTGCTTCAGCAGTACATTATTCATGTCGTTCCTCCGGAAAATGTCATGTTCAGCCCAGGCGTTGGTTTCATGAGTTATCTGATTCCGACAATTGTCATTCTGACAGTTAACATTATTCTGGAAAAAGTTGTAAACCGCCGATTGAAGCGGGTGGATATGCTGGAAGCATTAAAGTCCGTGGATTAGCAGCGCAAGGATTTCGCGCAGTGTCTTTACGATTTGTGATTGCATTCAAAAAAGGATATGGTATAATGTAAAGGCACTATGCGGGCGTGGTGAAACTGGCAGACACGCTAGACTTAGGATCTAGTTCTTCGGAGTGCAGGTTCGATTCCTGTCGCCCGCACCAAAACGTAATCCGACTCACTTTTTGTGAGTTTTTTTCTTTTTTGGAACGATAAGTATTGGACCTACCCGATATATTGCGAAGAGTGATTAGCATTTGAAGACTTGTAAATGTTTATAAACCTTGCACAATCGTTTCTTCGTTAAAACAAATAAAGAAGCATTCATTCTTAGCGAAATGACCAGGCTGAAGGATCGCTGATAAAATTGTCATTGAAATCTTTCATACGATTAATATCAGTCTGAGACAATCGTTATTCCGAATTGTTAGTGATAACAGAACAGCAATCCTTATTCACCATGAATAGCTTGAGAAATCGGATGTTTTTTTCCGAATTGCTGTATACCTTTTAAAACAGATTCAAGTTCCATCCCTTTGCGTGAAATTTTGTAGATGGTCTTTGGAGGATTTTCCTTTAAATCAACACGAACTATCATTTCATCGATTTCAAGTTCCTTAAGTGATTTGCTAAGCGTATGTGCAGTTATACCTTTCAGTATTCTCTGTAGTTCGTTAAAACGATGATCTCTTTCCAGTAAATGATTAAGGATCATAATCTTCCACTTACCGCCGATAACAGCCATTGTATTAGCAGCAGGACAATTGCATTCCAGCATATGCAGGTATACTTTTTTCATTTTTCTTCTCCTTATTAAAAATGATTCAATTCACGACATGGTATCTAAAAAGACAGTACTGTTTAACTTAATATTGACATGCTAGTATAATAATGTATTTTTGAATATGTTTCAAGGGAACAGTAGGTGAATAATAAACCCTTGCTAGTTTATGAAGAATCAGATTTACAATTTGACAATTTATGTCAGAAGGGGGTATATTCTATGACTGTTAATAAGTATAACCTGGAAGGTCATGTCGCACTAATTACTGGTGGGGGAAGTGGAATTGGAAGGGCTATTGCCAAAGCATTTTTAGATAATGGGGCTCTCGTTGTTCTGGTAGGACGGCGAGAAGAAGCACTTAAGGAGACGGTGATTGATTACTCACCGGAAAGCTATCTAATTCTCTCTGGCGACATATCAAAACCGGAAACGGCTCGATATATTGTGGAAAAATCATTAAGTCATTTCAAACGTCTGGATGCTGTAATAAGCGACGCTGCTGCATTTGTTGCTGGCGATATTGTGGATTTAAGAGAAGAAGAGTGGGAACACATTCGATCAACGAATATTGATGGTTTTTTCTTTTTAGCGAAGGCTTCATACTATGCTTTGAAGGAATCAAAGGGAAATCTTATCGCAGTTTCTTCAGTTTCAGGAAGTTATGGTGATTGGAAGCAATCGGCCTATAATGCGAGCAAACATGCTGTCAATGGATTTGTAAAATCATTGGCTCTTGATTGAGGTAGAGATGGTATCCGGGTCAACGCTGTAGCACCTTCATTCACGCTTACTGACATGACAAAGAATACAGCACCGAATTCTGAAGCGTTGCAACCATTTATCAACCGTATTGCATTGGGGAGGCCTGGTACACCGGATGATGTAGCACCGGCCGTATTATTTTTGGCATCTGATGATGCTAAGTATATTACAGGAACTATTCTTGCGGTTGATGGGGGGACGAGTGCTTCAACTGGTCAACCTCATATTGATTAACTGATCACCATTTAAAAGAACTATGGTTGTAATTTTATTTATCCCGTTAAGGTGTAAAGAATGAGACAAATCCACAGTGCAAAATTAAGCATATCAAGTGGCCATCTGATATGCATTCATTAAGCCGGCCTAGGAAGATTATTATCAATGTGACTTAAATTGATAGTACGAGAAAACAATGAATTTATTATCATCATATTCAGTTAAAAACTTAGTGTTGAGGAATCGGGTTGTAATGCCGCCGATGTGTATGTATTCCGTGTACAAAAAGGATGGTTACCTGACTGATTGGCATATTAATCACTATGTATCGAGAGCAGTAGGAGGAGCGGGACTAATTATAGTAGAAATGACAGATGTCGATCCAGATGGAAGAACAACAGACCTTGATTTGGGCTTATGGGAAGATGGACAAGCGGAGAAACTACAGAAATTAATTGCG
>CALNCD010000014.1 GCA_937874965.1 uncultured Erysipelotrichaceae bacterium
ATTCAAAAAGCGGATTCGGAAATGCAGAAACCACATCGGGTGTCGTCATAATTGTCGGCACAAGTTTTGAACGCAACGTTGACCACTCCTCATCTGGATAGTCATGCTGCATTTCCAGCATCGTCGTTGAATAATCCAGAATGAAAACCTGGTACCCCGCCTTTAAGAACGGCAATGCAACCGGATCTTTCTCACGATGCGACGTAAAGTAGTACGCCCCTCCAGGACAGATCACAACCGCCTTGAAGCGCTCCGGCGACATTTCATCATTGTTCTCATGAAGATAGCCGGTAAGGATAGCTTGATGATTGCCAATTTTTTCTCGAATAACACGCATGGATACTTACCTCCTTGAATCAATGCTACTAAAAAACAGATTTCTCTCTTAAGTGTACCATAAGACTCCCCTAAAAAGACACACCTTGGGAACTGCAACAAGTTTAGAAGAAACATTTTTGAAATTTCCCATTATCCATTCAAGTTTTTCCAAATTCTCGTAAATTCTTACTCAAGAACTTTTCTTACATAATTCCATTCATTGCCTACACTCAAGAAGAGAAAAGCACACACTCCAAACACCCTATTGACAGTTCTTGATTTGAATAAAAAAACAGAGCCGGAAAGATGAGATTTTGCTTTCTCAAATTATCAGCTCTGCGTTTTTTGTGAGAGGCTTTTTATAAATGTAGTTTTTAGCGATTTGCCATTCATAAATGCTTCCCTTTTAAACTTAGGACAAAATAAAGGAATGTTTATGAACTTGTTTCCTTGCAAGTTTTCACTCTCGTTTTATTGCCGCAAATTGGTCTGCTTTCGTTGACATAAAGCATACTTTTAAAATAACTCGATGAAATTTCCAAAACTGCTACAAGCAATCTCTATAAGACTTCAATAGGTAAATTCATACCTTTCCAGCCTTCAATAGCACCTGATAGCTCATAGGCTTCAAAACCAGCTGATAATAAGATGAGTAACGCTGTTTTTCCTAATGTTGTACCACCGTTCCAGTCATATACAACATAGATTTTATTTCTATCGAGTTCATCTAAATGGTTTGCTAAATCTTTTGCAGGTATTGCAATCGCTCCTTTGATCTGGTCTTTTTTCACTTGTGCCGGAGCATTACGAACATCTAATACAACATAGGGTGAATCGTCCTTACCCATATTTTCCAAGACCGTAAAATGATTGATGTATAAGCTGAGGTATGTTTCTAATAATTCAATTTTGCTTGTTTTCATAATTTATTTCTCCATTTCTAATTTAGTGGTACATTTTCGAGTACCCTCTTTGATTTTATCTAGCAGATGCGAAAACTGCTTGATTTCTTCCCTGGTCAAATTTTCAAACAGTGAATGGACAACTTCAAAATTTACTGGCAGAAAATTCTCTAAGATTGCATTCCCTGACTCAGTAAGTCTAACAGGGACGGCCCTTTTATCTGTCGTTGAACTGTGTTTGACAATCCACCCCTTTGATTCCAGTGCTTTCAATAACTTGCTGACTGTTGCACGAGTTGCGCCTAGTTTTTCAGAAATTATAGATGGCAATAGCTCATGGTTTGCCGCTGTTTTCAAAAACATCAGGATAATAAATCTCGATTCACTCAAATCGTGTCTATCAAGTGCAGCATCATATGCCTTTTGCATGTTGCGATATGTCCACTGGAAATCAATAAATAATTCCGATACGACTGAATCAAATGTTGAATCCTTTGCTGAATAAGCATCGGTCATCATCTTAAGACGTTGATTATCGGGCCGATCGATAAACGTAAAGTTATCCATATCCGTTCTCCTTTCGATATAATTAGCCGGCTAACTATATGGTTATAATAACAGTTCGGCGGCGCACTGTCAATCGATAAGCAAATTAAATTGACGATTACGATTTCTTGAAAGATACCCTCATCAATCATTCACGGACACTAATGAGTTGAAAAAAAGGAATCCATCGATTCCTTTTCAACCACTTTTGGCTTATAATGCACCGTTGACTGCTTCTACAAATTGATCGAGCGTAATCCCGTTCTTATCCAGGAATGCTTTATCGCCAGCAACCAGAACTTTACCGCTAACCACGTAATACTCCGGCGCATAATTGAATTCCTCATAGAGATCAGCACTCGCATTGACCACATCGAGGTCAGCCTGCTTCAAAGAAACATCGCTCTTGAACATGAAAATATAAAGGCCGTTCACTGTCTTGTTGTCGCCTGTTCCAGCAGCCGTTGTTCCCACATAAGCCGCAGTGATGTCTCCGGATTTCGAATCATTGACATCCGGAACGTTTGCAGCCAGAAAATCATAGACGGCCTTCAGCTTCATGAAACTTGCGGCTTCTTCCTGACTCATATCCCCGGCTTCCATCAGCGATTGTTCATCATAACCGTCAAGACTATCCGCAACATCTGAGTAATAGTCATAGTTGGTATCCAAGAGCAGACCACCGGTCTTGAATGAAGAGAAGTACTCATTCTTCTTTATTTTTGTCGCGATCGTCGTCGCACTCTTTGTATTGAAGATTAAACTACATGCACTTAATGACAGTGCTAAAACACTAATAACGATAATTCTTACAATTTTTTTCATTGGTCTCTCCCTAATTTATGATTATAGTATCATAAAAGCTAAATGAGAACAATTCCTAGAACGCATATTGGACGTAAAAACTTGATTAAACCATAGACTTTCATGATGTTCTACGATTTTACACTTAGCCGGTATTTCCCAGCGATTCACGGACAGCCTGATCACGGACACGATGGTATCTGCCGACTACCCGCAAAAGTACAGCCATGACCAGCGCAAAGAAAAGCACCGCAATCCGAATGGTCATTGCTTCAGAGAAGAAGAAGCTCAGCACGACGACAATACCAAAACCGATCATACGCCCTAGACCCAGAAAAGATTCAAGAACAATGACATGACCGGCAATATTTTCATTCTGGTAATCCGAAAGAATATTCATCTTGATGATCGAGTATGGATTTGAAAAGAACGGCAGTCCCAGATTATACAGCACACCAAACAGCAAGACTCCTCTGATTGATGTTGAGAAACCGAGTGCCAGAACACTTAATGTTAACGCAATACCTCCCCAACGATACCAGAACATTCGGTTTGAACGCCGAATCAGCTTGCCGGCAACTGCGTATGCCACGATACAAAGCAACGCAAAGAAAGCATTGATGTTGCTCATCAGAGTCCCTTCGTAATTCAAGGATTGATAGACAATTACCCCAGAAAGACCAAGGAAGAAACTTTCCCGAATTCCGAAAACAGCATTGACCTCCCTCACATAATTCCATTGCTTGTCATTCGAGCGACCAAGCAGCCGCTTCAAGGTATAGCGTGATGGATGGATCGGGACGGAAATTGTAAACGCAAGAAAAACGAGAGCTACAAACAGAACTGCAACAATCTGAAAAATCAGAATAAATCCGATATCATCTGTCGGTGTCAGCATTAGGATCAAGCTGGAGAGAAGCGGTGCCGCGATGTTCGCTATTGAATTCAGAATTCCTAGGACACTTAGATACATAGATCGGCTTTCTTTGGTTGTAATGTTCTGATTCATCATATTGATTGAGAACCAGAACAGCCCCTCCCCGCTGCCGACAATGACTCCGAAGACATAGACCAGGGCATGATGCGATTGAATCATTGTTCCGAAAAGAACAAGGAAGACCAAAGATACTACAATCAGCATCAAGCCAATTGCAAGCACTGCACTGGCTTTCAAACGGGAGGTCAGTCGGCCGCCGATCGCAAAAAAGAGCGGATAGAGCACATATCGGCTCATGAGATAGAGACTGAGAATACGGATGGATCCCGTGTTATTCATAATGAAAAGACTCGTGAATATGCCGCTCATATTAGAGCCGAAGGTGTAAAGAGCATTGACGATAATCCCGCGTGTTTCGCTTACAGATAAGCCACTTTTCATAATCAAACCCCTTTGATAGGGATAGTGTATCATGCACCTTTAAAAGTAGCAATGAAAACCCATGAGCATTATAGTTGAATAGTAAACAATTATATGTGAAACTGTATCTATGATGGCAGATGCCACAGGAGGAATTATGAAAATTGGAATTATTATCGGCAGTGTACGGAACGATCGCAACGGTGCTCAGGTCGGCGAATGGACGTATAACTTTGCAAAAAACAGAAATGACGCGGATGTTACCTATGAATTGGTTGATCTGAAAGATTTCGACTTACCGATCATGGGAACCGATGCAACCGAGGCTCAAGGCGCTGCAATCGGCAAGTGGTCTTCGCTCATGGCATCTTTCGATGGCTATGTCATCGTTACCCCGGAATATAACCGCGCTGTTCCAGGAGGCTTAAAAAACGCCTTGGATTATCTGCAGCCAGAATTGCACAATAAAGCAGTCGGCTATGTCGGCTATGGCGGACTTGGAGCACTTTCGTCCATCGGAACGCTCCGTCTGATCAATGCTGAACAGGAACTCGCTTCTGTCCGCACCATGGTCACCTTCTCCATCATGACCGATTTTGAAAACATGTCCGTCTTCAAGCCAGCTCCATTCAATGAAGTCAACGCAACAAAAATGCTTGATCAATTATTGCTTTGGTCAAAAGCCCTGAAAGCCGTTCGTTAATACCCAGCACGAGAAATCGTGCTTTTTTTGACTTTCATTTTATAATACAGGTAACACAGGAGCGGCCTATGACACAGATTAACGATTATTCCTATACCACAGACGATCAGCTCAAGACCTTAATTGAAACCCAGAACTTTCCCCCTTATATCCTGGAAAGCCTGAATGACCATCAAGAATATGCACACCTGCGCTACTTCGAGAACAGTTGCTGCATAATTTTCAACTACCCGCACCTGAATCATCAGCACATCGTGAATACCCCTATTTGCCTGGTTGTTCAAGAGGAACACCTGAACTTCATCCATCCTGACCATGTCACGACTCTGTTTGTTCCGGCAGATCAAGCACTGGATCTTCCCCAATTGATTGCTGTGTTCAATCAACGGTTACTGAAACACTATGAAGGTATACTCGCCAGCCTTGAAAATTCAATTCAGAAAAGTGAAGCTGATATGCTCCGGAATCCAGAAAAAGATAATATCAAGCATCTCTTCAAACTGAAGAAAATGCTGATTAAAATTCAGATGTGTGTCACAGGTGTGGAAGAAGTCAGTCAATACATCATCCAGCATCGGGCACCCTATCTCTATCACGATGATCTTAATGATGAATACGGTGATATCGCAATCGAAACCAAGCAAGTCCGCTCAACCCTGGTCATGCTAAATGAAGCAGTGGACTCTATCCTGGATATAACCGG
>CALNCD010000015.1 GCA_937874965.1 uncultured Erysipelotrichaceae bacterium
AGTTATGAAGCATCTGCATGTGCATGCCGATGAGTATGCATTGAATCCTGATCAGATTGTCACCTGCGGTTTCTCGGCGGGCGGACATTTGGTCACCTTGCTGGGATCATATTGGAACAGTGATTGGTTGAAGGAAATGGTCGACGTCCAGGGGGATGAACTTAAACCTTGTGCACAGATTGACTGTTATGGTTTGGTGGAAATTACTCCGGCGCTTTTTGATTTGGCAAAGCAGGCTGCCGATGCATCCTTAATGGCTCTTTCAAAGGCAATGCTGAATACCGCGGATCCGACTGTTGACCAGCTAAAGCAGATAAACTGCGTGGGTTTGGCCTCAGCGAGTGTGCCTCCGACTTTTATTTGGCATACCGTTGAAGATCAGACCGTTCCGGTTTCCCAGTCTTTGAATTTCGCTTCTGCCTTGCATGCTCACCATGTTCCTTTTGAGATGCATCTCTATAAACGCGGGAAGCATGGCTTATCGTCTGCCACCGCAGACAGCGGCAACCGGGAAGACCATGTTTCGACCTGGGTTGATCTTGCTTTGGACTGGCTTACGGCCTATCACCTGGGGTAATTCTCATGACAAGGCTTGTCGTTGTTGCCTTTGCGCTTCTTATGGTGCTATGCGGCGGATACGTTGTATTGCAGGTCAATACTTTCTATGCCTATCTAAGCATTGCATGTGTCAGCGCATTGTTGGTTTGGCTTGTCTTAAGCAAGCAGGTGCTGGCTAATCTGCGCAGAAGACGAGGTGTTCTTCGCAGAACTTTCTTCAGCCTTCTGAATCTTGCCATCGGTTTGGCAATGCTGGTTGCTGCCGGGTCATTTCAGCTGGTTGATCTTGACCATACGGGCTCGCTTATTTTTCCCCTAGCTCTTATTTCATCTGGCTTATTTACGGTAATGGGATTTTCGCTGCTGACCGTGTGGAATATCGGAACTGCCTTGTTTCATTCAAGAGCGATGAGCAAGGATGAATAGCAGGCAATATTTCTGAAAATCTATGAAAATAAATAATATCTATTTACATCGTGTTTCAGATGCGGTAGAATAAAACCACTTAATAAAACAGTGATCGGGATATGTGTTCTGGAAGAGATGTCGATAGCGAGATGACGATGGTGGAAGGTCATTGGATAATTACCTGGAATGTAACCCCTGGGAGTTGTCTTTCTGAACTGAAGTAGGAAAGATCGGAAGCATTCCGTTAGCGATGCGCGATTTGTTTGAATCGTTATAAAGTGATCAGTAATACTGATAAAATGGGTGGTACCGCGGAAACAGCAGCTTTCGTCCCAAGTGGAGGAAGCTGTTTTTATGTTGTGGAGGTAACATTATGTGTGGATTCTTGGTATCGGTTGATGAAACAACCGTTCACGAAAAGTTTGAGCAGGCGTTTGCTGCAATTGCGCATCGGGGGCCGGATATGGATCGGATTCAGCGTTCTGGCAATGCTTGGTTCGGATTTCATCGTTTATCGATTATGGATACTTCAGACAGCGGGATGCAGCCTTTTCATCGGGGCTCGCGGATGCTGGTTTGCAATGGTGAAATCTATAACTTTGAAGCGTTGAAGTCGAGGGTTTCAACGACTTACCAGTCCAGCAGTGATTGTGAGGTTCTCTTGCCTCTTTATGAGACGTTTGCTACATCAATGTTTGCGATGCTGGATGCTGAATATGCCTTGGTGATCTATGATGAAGAGAAAGAACAGGTCATTGCGGCGCGTGATCAGATCGGGATTCGCCCGCTATTTTACGGAAAGAGTGCGACAGGTATCGGTTTTGCGTCAGAAGCCAAAGCGCTGATCGGCCTGTATGACGAGGTGATGCCCTTTCCTCCTGGCCATTATTATGTGAACGGAGAATTTGTCGACTATCGGACGATATACGGTTCAAAGCCGATGATTACGGATGAAGCGGCAGCCTTGGCAACAATTCATGACAATTTGATTGCGGCAGTCGAGAAGCGGTTGATGAGTGATGTCAGGGTCGGGTTCTTGCTGAGCGGCGGCCTTGATTCATCCTTGGTCTGTGCGATCGCCGCGCAGCGTTCAAAGACACCGATTGACACCTTTGCAATCGGAATGGCCCATGACGCCATTGATTTAAAATATGCCCGTCAGGTTGCGGAAAAAATCGGTTCAAACCATCATGAAGTGATTATGGATGACGATGATGTTATCCAGGCATTGAAGCCCGTGATTTCAATGCTGGAAACGTGGGATATCACCACAATACGTGCATCTATCGGGATGTATATGCTTTGCCGGTATATTCATGAGAAGACCGATATCAAGGTCTTGCTGACTGGTGAAATAAGTGATGAGCTTTTCGGATACAAGTACACTGATTTTGCTCCGAGTGCGCAAGCGTTTCAGGATGAAAGTCTGAAGCGGCTTCGTGAGCTCTATATGTACGATGTGCTGCGTGCTGATCGCTGTGTGGCTGCATGGTCTTTGGAGGCTCGGGTTCCCTTTGGCGACCTTACGTTTGTCGAAGATGTGCTCAGGATTGATCCGGCATTGAAAATGAACCGTCATGGTATCGGCAAATATTTGCTTCGTCAGGCGTTTGCGGACGATGATTTGTTGCCTGAATCCATTCTCTGGCGTGAGAAAGCGGCCTTTTCTGATGCGGTCGGTCATTCTATGGTGGATATTCTCAAGGACTATGCACGTGAACAGAATGTTGAGGTCTCTGAGAAGCTCTCATATCATTGTCGGCCGATAAGCGCTGAGTCTGCACTGTATCGCTGCTGTTTTGAAGCGGATTATCAGGGATATGCTGCCTGGATTGCGGATTACTGGATGCCCAACAAGACGTGGCCGAACTGTAATGTGGATGATCCCAGTGCCCGGGTTCTCAGTAATTATGGACTAAGCGGTGTTTAGGAGCTGATGCTCCTTTTCTTGTCCGTGGATTCATCCGGGTCAGCAGTGAAGCATTCTTTATGGGTAAAGTATGGTATGACAAGTCTTGTGAAAGAGAGTATAATAGTGACTACTATACCCCGACAAGGAGATTTTTATGATGTTTAAACCGAAAGAAAGATCAAACTATCATTGGTTGTCGTTGTTGACAATACTGATTCAGCTTCTGGCTTCAGGTGTTCTGCTTTATTTCATGTATCGTTTGAATATCATTCCCTTGAAGTATATGGTGATTGCTGTCGTTATCCTGTATTTCCTGAATCTGGTGTTTGCCTTGTTGCTAAGAGGCAAGGAGACCGGTGTCCGAAAGGTATCACGGGTTGTCAGTCTTGTTGTAAGCATCAGTCTGGTTTTCATTTCTTTCCAGTATCTTTCCCAAGGGGTTGCTTTTCTCAATGCGATTACCAACAAGAATGTGGAAACCCACGTAGTGAGTGTGATTGTTTTGGCGGATAACCCAGCAGAAACCATCAAGGATATGAGCGGCAAGACAATCGGAGAGAGCGCCGTCGGTGAACAAGAGTATTTGTCTCAGGCTGAAGCGGATATCAATCCGCGTTTGGGTACGCCCATCAGTCTATCCATGTATTCAGATTACGAAAAACTGGTCAATGCCCTGTATGATGGTACCGTCGATGGCATCCTTCTGAATGACTCGCACCTCGCCTTTGTGGAACTGATTGATTCTGGCTTTGAGAGCAAGACAAAAGTCATATACCAGTATGAAAAAAGTGAAATCACCAATGTTGATGTTTCCGATAAGAAAGTAACGAAAGAGGCGTTCAGTATTTACTTGAGCGGTATTGATACCTTCGGGCCGGTTTCCCAGGTATCCCGATCAGATGTGAATCTATTGATTACAGTGAATCCGGTGACCAAGCAGATTCTCATGGTAAGTATTCCTCGGGATTACTATGTTACGCTTGCCAGTAAGAAGGCCAAGGATAAATTGACCCATTCCGGTATCTATGGCATCAATGAAACGATAACGTCGGTTGAACAGCTGATCGGTATTGAAATCGATTACTATGCCCGTGTGAACTTTACCTCGGTTACCAGCGTCGTGGATGCCTTAGGGGGCGTAACGGTCACTTCGCCTTACGATACATTTGTTACCCGCTATGGCAATTACACGATTAATCCAGGTGAGAATAATTTGAATGGAGATCAGGCCTTGGGCTTCGTCCGTGAGCGGTATTCCTTGCCGAACGGGGATGGTGATCGCATTTTGAATCAGCAACGATTGATGCAGGCTTTAATCAATAAGGCTCTCTCACCAAAGATTATCACGAACTATTCATCAATACTCAGCTCAGTTGCGGATACGATAGAACTCTCCATGGGAATGGATGACTTAACAGCGCTGATTCAGATGCAGCTGAACGATAATGCCGAGTGGACATTTCTAAGCTATGCGTTGGATGGTCAAGGGACAACTTCTTCCAATACGTTCTCGATGCCAGGGTATAATCTGTATGTCATGGAACCGGACTATGCAACGGTCACTCAGGCTGCTGAGTACATCCGTGCTATAGAAAGCGGTCAGATCATTACAATTCCGCCTAAACAGTAAAACCTCCTTTCGGAGGTTTTTTCTATTCTTCCCAGCGATAACCCTCGCCCCGGTATGTCTGAAGGGCAGGGACGTTGATTTTCTTGCGTAGATTCTTGATATGAATGTCGATGATTCGCGGATTGGCGTCAACCCCTTCATCACCCCAAGCGACTTCCAGCAGTTTCTCTCGGGAAACCAATTGCCGCTTATGTGTCAGGAAGTGACGAATAAGCAGGTATTCTGTATGCGTTAGCTTAATGGCCTCTTGATTCTGATAGACCTCATTGGCCGCTAGGGCAACCGTGATATTATCGGCCCCGAAGGCAATCTGGCTGGTCCGGTTCTTCGGATTAAGGTCCAGATTCAATGAATAGATTTTCTGGATGATTTTTGCGAAAGGGGTTGACTCGGAAAAAATCGCATCGATGTCAGGATTACGGCGCTCAATGATTGAATCCGTAATTACGATAGATCGGATATCCGGATCAACAACCTTGATTTGGTTGAGCAGACGGAATGCTGTCGAATGACTCAGAGAACTGCGGATGATGAGCAGCTTATATTGTTTCGGATTATTGATGAATTTCTCGAATACCTGAATCGGTTCATAGACTGTATCCACCTCAAAG
>CALNCD010000016.1 GCA_937874965.1 uncultured Erysipelotrichaceae bacterium
CAAAGCATGCTTAAAGAAGCGCAGGACAAGGGGGTCATCTTCTTGGATACGGACAGTGGCTTACGTGAGTATCCAGAGATCTTCAAGCAGTTTTTCGGAACTATTGTGCCTTTCGATGACAATAAGCTGGCTGCATTGAATACTGCCTGCTGGTCTGGCGGATCTTTCATTTATGTCCCTAAGGGTGTAAAACTGGATAAGCCGCTCCAGTCTTATTTCCGTATCAACTCGGAAAGTATGGGACAGTTTGAGCGTACTTTGATCATTGTTGATGAAGGAGCCGATATTCATTATGTCGAAGGATGTACTGCACCGGTTTATTCAAAGGATTCCTTGCATTCAGGGGTCATTGAAATCATCGTTCATAAGAATGCGCGGTGCCGCTATACGACCATTCAGAATTGGTCTAACAATGTCCTGAATTTAGTCACTCAACGGGCCATGGTCTACGAAAATGGATCGATGGAATGGATTGATGGAAATATCGGTTCACGGTTGACGATGAAATATCCGTGCTGTATTCTGGCTGGTGAGCGTGCCCGGGGAATGGTGATTTCGATTGCTGTCGGTTCAAAAGGACAATCGCAGGATGCTGGAGCGAAGATGATTCATCTTGCTCCGAATACCCAGTCTACGATTATTTCAAAGTCGGTTTCACGCAATGGTGGTGCTGTCAATTACCGTGGTTTAGTCAAGCATTCCAAGAATGCAATCGGTGCAAAGACGAAGATTGAATGCGATACGCTTATTTTGGATGATCATTCGATGAGCGATACTAAGCCGGTGAATGTTGTAAACAACAATCAGTCTATTATTGAACATGAAGCGTGCGTAACAAAGATATCGGAAGATGAATTGTTCTACTTGATGAGTCGTGGATTAACGGAATCACAGGCTTCAGAAACCATTATTATGGGATTTCTGGAACCATTTACGCGTGAGCTTCCGATGGAGTATGCGGTCGAACTTAATCACTTGATGAGGATGCAGATGGAGGATTCGGTTGGATAATAAGGCAATCAGACAATCGATGATTCAAAAGCGGCTTGATCTGACGCCCTCCCAGCGTCAGCAAAAAAATGAAGCACTTGCTGCGGCAGTTTTTCACTATATAAACCCATACCAAACAATCGGACTCTATTGTTCTTACAACGGTGAAGTCGATACCTATGGATTAATGGAAAGCTGGTTCTGGGATACGGATAGAATACTCGCTGTTCCCAGTATCGTCAACGATGCCTTGATTTTTCATCCGGTGAGAGGATTTGATGACTTGCGGGAGGGTGTTAAAGGGATTCTTGCCTCAACACAATCCGCGGTTCTATCGAAAGGGGATCTTGATGTGATCCTGGTTCCGCTTGTAGCATTCAATGAGCAAAAGTACCGGATCGGTTACGGCAAAGGCTACTATGACCGTTACCTAAGTGATTATCCGGGGATAAAGGTCGGACTTGCCTATGATTTTCAGTGTACCAATGCGTTAGAACTCCATTCGCAAGACATTGCTATGGATGTGATTATCACTGATGCTGATGTCCTGCTTTAATCCCATAATTTTCCACACTTTTACCATTGTAGTGATGATATGTTTGGATAGAATGGCATTGTAAGATAAATATCTTACCTGTATGACACCTTTTCTCCTAACTATTCATCCCCCTAATGAATATTACGTTGTACAGAATCTTTCCCCTTATAAATGAGAAAAAGAACCAATAATCGGTTCTTTTTCTTTGACCTTTATTCCCACAATTTTCCATATTCCTAACATATAGGTTTCACACAGAAAAATTATACTTTCAGTGTAAGATGATTCTTACACTAATCTACGGTAAATATTTTTCTCCTTTATTTTCCCCTATTAAGTATTTAATACCGTAAATGAAAATTGAAAAGAGGACATTTGTCCTTTTTTCTCTGTCTCCATTTCCCTATAATAGTGTATAGTTGCACTGATTTCTACAAATTAGTGGTATTATAGATGCATATAGGGAGAATTTGCATGAGAATAGTGATTGAGGAATCGACAGATCTCAAAGAACTTCGTGAAGATCGTCTTAAAAAGCAGAAGAATTTAATTATAAATACAGAAAGCGAATCATTATTGGTTCTGAAGAGTGCGTGCTTAATTGCTGATCGTCGGCATTATTACGCAAGCTACGGAGTTCTGATGATATTTCTAGATCTTCAGCAACGCTTGAATGTTCGCTCGTTTACGTATACGTTTAATCAAGAAGGTCTGATTTTTTTCATGAATGTCAGTGAAAACGGCGACTC
>CALNCD010000017.1 GCA_937874965.1 uncultured Erysipelotrichaceae bacterium
GAAACCCTTGACCATCTGGAGGTGTATGCAAAGGCACATGAAATTTCCTATCAACGGGAGAATTTCTCCATTGATTTTCTTGGAATAGCATCCCATGTTGCACGACCAGAATTAGGAGATAACGCGATTATAAAAGGATTAACAGCGATTGGAGAAGTTCTGCAGGAAGCGTGGGCGTTCGAGTTGGTGCATTATTTTAAACAGACTCGGGGACACGAATTTGGATTTTCATCGGCAGATGCTGTCATGGGTCCGTTGAATTTAAGCTTGACTCAGGTTTCGTATGATCAAGGAACAATTTGTCTGTTTGTGGATATCCGTTTTCCTGATGGATTCACCGCAGAGGAGTTATTGATCTCGATTTCGAAACATTTACCGCTGTATCAGAGTGAATTGATCTATCAAGAGCCTTTGATAGTAACTGAGGATAAAAGCCCGTTTGTAAGAACACTCTATAAGACCTACCAGGAAGTATTCGATGATGTCAATTCTTTGCCGTATTATTCTGGAGGGGTTACATACAGCAAATGTTATGAGGGGCGCTGTGTTGCCTATGGAATGCGTTATCCTGGTGACCCTCGTGAAGAGAGAGCGCATCAGCGGGATGAGTATACAGTGTTAAGTGATTTAAAGAAACTTGCTGGTCTTTATGCGAATGCATTGGTTAGGCTAGCGAACTGTGAGGAGACTGCGTGAAACCAATTCTAGTATTTCAATCTGATTTTACATATAAAGAGGCGGCGGTAAGTGCTATGATCGGGGTGGTTAAAAGCATTGATCCGACATTGGATATCGCCCATGCAACCCATGAAATACCAAACTATGATATTTGGAGTGCATCGTTCCGATTGTATCAACCATTGATATATTGGCCTAAAGGGACTATCTTTGTTTCAGTTGTGGATCCGGGCGTTGGGACAAAGCGTAGAGCGGCTGTTGCTTACACCACGAATGGATACATCATTATCACGCCAGATAACGGAACGCTGACACATGTCTTGAATGCCTATGGAATTGATCGGGTGTACGAGATTGATGTGGAGCATCAGCAGTTATTGAAAGAAGAACAGCGTATCCGGGTCTTTCATGGGAGAGATGTCTTTGCATATAATGCAGCTCGACTTGCCGCTGGAATTGTCACCATTGATGAGATTGCCGCTGAATATTCAGTGAATGAAATTGTTGTGTTTGACCAAGTCCAACCAATCATCAATGAAGGTGGCGTGTCAGGAATTATTGAGATTGTTGACCCTAATTTTGGGAATGCATGGTCGAATATTTCGGTTGGGACGCTCCATCAAGCAGGAATCGAGTTTCACATGAGGGTACATGTGGAAGTAAGCAATCTGAATGAATTGCTTTTCAGTGATACAATCATGTTTTCAGAGACATTCGGAGGTGTTTCGGTCGGTGAATGTGTTCTGTATCAGAATGAACATGGAAATGCATCCCTTGCATTGAATCAGGGGAATTTTATAAAAGCCTACAATATCCATTTTGGTGTGGAGTTTAGAATCAAACTATCAAAGGAGACAATAGATGAGTAAGTTCAATCATATCGTACTACAAAGTGACTTCGGACTGTCAGATGGGGCAGTTTCTGCTATGGAAGGCGTTATTGTCTCTGTGAATCCTGACATAACAATTCATCATTTAACCCACGATATTCCCCCTTATGATACGTATCTTGCCTCCTATCGGTTGTATCAAGCTTTTTCTTATTGGCCCAAAGAAACTGTATTTGCATCCATTGTTGATCCCGGAGTGGGATTTGGACAGCTATCGCTCGCAGTAAAACTTAAAACTGGACATATTATTTTAACGCCAAACAACGGAAGTATTTCTCACCTCTACGAAAAGGTAGGGATTGAAAGTGCCTATGAAATTGATAAAGAGAAAAATTTATTAAACAAAGACAACCATTCCTATACGTTTTTTGGCAGAGACTTATATGCTTATACTGCGGCCCGATTGGTCAGTGATTTGGTTACCATTGAAAGTTTGGGAGATCCGCTTCATATTGAAAAGCTTGTTCGTTTTGGAGTTGGCGAGGTTAAGACAACAGCGAGTAGCATTGAAGGAATTGTCGATATTCATGATGTGCGCTATGGATCATTATGGTCCAATATTCCATTTGATTTATTACGAGATGTCTTCGGAGGGGATCGCCATGTTTCCTTAGAAATATACTGTGATAATCAAGTTTACTTTAGTCAGACCGTAATTATCGGTAAATCATTTCAAGATGTGTCCAAGAATGAACCGTTGATCTATTGTAATTCTCTTCAGAAGGTTGGAATAGCCCTGAACCAGAATAGCTTTGCGAAAGCATTTCAGATAGGGTATGGAAGTGATTGGCGAATTGTCATTCAAAAGAAGCATTAAGGGTATCATCACTGCTTCCGATGCATCTATAGGAAGTGGAATTGTCCGATTTCGGTAAACTGTAGGAAATGAAGGGTTAGAAAAGCATCAATCAGAAACGGATATCCTGACTTTTATTTTAGTTGAATTCGCTCGTGAATTCTGAAAACAAACCTCAGAAAGCAAGGAGAGCACTTCTATTCAAGGCGAATGCGTTTTTAAAGGAAGAAGCAGGAATAACCCTATAAAAATGGATTACTAAAAAATTCAGAATGAAGCGGATTGCTAATGACTGAAACTATTTTTTTCCGGCCACAACATCCATAAGAATAATGGCACCAATTGTATTCGCGGTCATTATTAAGGGGTTTAAATCAAGACCGCTTATATAAAAAGTGGAAACCATCAGGTAGAGAATAAATAGCCCTTTAACAATCAGTCTGTTTTTTTCGTGTTTATATTTCATAATTCATCCTCCTTTTTACACAGTACATCTTACTGACGTCCAAATGAAATGTTTAAATTCCGGGTTTAAAGGTTAACGGTAGACCGGAGTAACGACAGACCTTCGGTTCGATGACCGAAATAGTGTTCTTTTTACTTAAATCAGAGTTACTCATAGTTGTATATCGTGTAGAAATTGATTGAAGTACTTGCATTTCCTCAACAGATACTCAAAATCAAGCATTCATGATTAAAGATAAGTTCAATACGCTCATCACATATTTCCCCCTTATGTAAACATGTTATCATTAATATGACTTTCGCTCAATGCTCTGACGATTAAGCTCACGATATGAAACATCATCTGATTTCCGTTTGTCTGTTGTCTGAAAGGGTCATCATGTTGTCGCATACTATCTAGTCATACCGATCGAGGATCGGGAAATTATTTTTCAGGCGTAGTCATTCCGGAGGTCAGTCTCGTTGTCATCGCATCCACAGAAAAGTATGGCCGATTAAAAATGACTTTGAACAAGGAATTTGATTCTCATGATTGCGGATTGGCTTCGGCTCTTGAATATCACTTCTGTTTGAATGGTAGAGATTGTACACTGGTTCCGGCATTTTCCTGTCCAGCCAGCTGTCAGAATCAATTGATTCCTGATTTAATCGACAGGTTTGCTTATGGTTGTTTACAACTATTTCTTATTTAAATATAATGGATTTACTGATCAGAGGTATATTTGTGAAAAGAGTTCTCTTTATTGGCGATAGTATTATGGCTGGTGCAGGAAGTTTTGATGATAATAGAACAGGGATATTACTTCCC
>CALNCD010000018.1 GCA_937874965.1 uncultured Erysipelotrichaceae bacterium
GCAGCATAAGAATTTGAACACCGTACAAAAGCGCTAAGGGGATATTCAGGACAACGGCGCACACAATCCCGACTCCTGAGGAGAGCACCAGAACAACGAGAAGCCGATCGAGAAGATAACGGTAACCCAGCGAAAATAGCCGCGGGTAAAGACGGTTGAACTGAAGTCCATAACTGAGTACAAAACTCAGGAAGCTGTAAAGCAAGACAGTCATCGTTAACAGCTTGCCTAGATCAATTGGAAAGGCAACACGATAATCCTGTTCCAGCGTCGCGGTTGAGTACGGGAGATAATGCAGAATAATTCCGGCAAGAATAATCAGGAAGGCACTCATCATCCAGTCAATCCATTGGTTAAACACAGGCTTCATGGGTTTCTTACGCCATTGATGCCATAAATTGAGTATCAGTTTGGCACTGAAGAACGATCCGATCAGACCAATGACATTGATCACTGTATTTCCAGCGTTGATATAAACGGATGACGTTTGACTATACGATGAAGCATTGTATTGAATATGCTGTTCAAAAGGGAACGCCAATGTCTGATAAAGCTGTACGACAGGATCCAGAAGCGAAGGACCAATCAGCCCGATTCTGTTCTGAAGTCTCTCAAGGCCAAACCAACGAGCAATGACAAGCATGAGTAGACTGAAAACAAGGGCACAGCCGATAATAAGCAGGGTTCGCAGATAAAGCTCAGCGTGAGTAAAGGACGTTTGAATCTGTTCCAGAACTGCCGAAAGTCTGGGGCGCTCTACATGGACCGGCTTGGAGTCGCTGATTGAGCTATGCTTGGTGCGGCCGCGCCTGACGACGAACAGAACAGCAACTACAAGTCCTGCAATTGCCAGTACCGGCCAAACCCATGTCAGAACATTCTCCTGCGCTTTCAGAATCAGGACATTATCATACGTATTATCATAGGGGACATTCACAACATTGCCACTGACACTGATGTTGTCAACCATGCTGTTTGGGCCGATGACCTTCTTGTTGTTAATTGAATAGATATCGAAATCTTCAAATGTATAATGGATTGACATAGGCGCAACAAAGGAAGCATCAACTTGGTTCTTCTTGTTGATGATGTACATCAGATCTGAATCACCTTGGACTGAAAAATAGCTTTTTAGAATAATCATCGATCGGGATTGCTGCTCACTCGGATAACTCAATCCGATTTTTTCCATCTGAGCCTTCAAGACTCGCCGCTCACTCTCGGTTAATGATTGATAATAGTAATCATAGCCATTCACTTTCTCGAAGCTGAACTGGACACCCATCATTGCCATACTGACAGCATTGATGTCAGAGAGATCAAGCTTCTTCACTGTAAAATCAATCCATTGCTGATTATTCTGCCTGCTCACTTCAATCGCCATCTGTTCTTCCGGAAAACGATTCAGGATCTGTAATTTCAGAAAGACACTGATGCTTGCTGTATCAATCGTCTTGGACCCATCGAACTTGTAGCGGTAAGTAACATCCACGGTCTGATCGGCATGCAGGACTGGATTGATTTCCAAGCCGACCAATGCAGAGTCACCATAGACGACACTATCTCCCCATTGAACGTAATTCAAGGTTGTTTGTCTCGGATTGATCTGACCATCGACCACTGATGCATCGACGAAGCTTACATACACATTTACCGCATTAAGCGCTCGATCAGTCAATGCCCCGAAAATCTGAGCCTCCCTGACAGGTTTCATCATTCCATCGACAAAGGATCTTGCTGATTCCGGTAATCCTTCAATCCTGTATGCTTCAAACAATGCTGATTCCACTTGAACCGCACTCAGCGTCACCGTTGAATCGGAATACTTGCTCAATAAAGCAGAAAGTTCATCAAGTGAGTGAAACTCAAAAACATAGGTTCCTATAATTTGACGATCTCCACTCATCGTAACAGAAGAGCGGCTTAAATTAAGATCCGGATTCTGCCGTTGATAGTACCTGAGATCATCAACTACTTGGTTGTTAAACTCAAGGATATCGCCATCCCCACGGCTTTGTCCAACAAGCATCAACGAGTCAAAAATGACTTCAACCTGTAACCCTCCCTGAAATGAACCATCCATGTACAAGACTGAATTAGCACGAACCGGTGTCACCAATGAAGCCATAAATACAACAACAAGAAAAAACAGTGCCAGACGACGTTTCATAGGACTCTCCCCATTTTACTCCCATTTTAACATAACTCCCCATCAACCGATAGAAAAAGAGATGCATTGCATCTCTTAACG
>CALNCD010000019.1 GCA_937874965.1 uncultured Erysipelotrichaceae bacterium
TGATGTTTCCGGTGTACGTGTAAACGTTATTCGGTCTACCGTTGGTGCTATTTCTGAGTCTGACATAATGCTTGCCAGTGCAGGGAATGCGATTATTATCGGATTTAATATTCGGCCAACAGCGGCAATCCGCAAGAAGGCTGAAGAAGAGGGTGTTCATATCCGGCTTTACAACATTATTTATAAAGCGGTTGAAGAGATGGAAAGCGCCATGAAGGGCATGCTGGCACCGGTCTTCGAAGAAGTTATCTACGGTCAGGCGAAAGTGCGTCAGACCTACAAGGTAAGCAAAGTCGGAACCATTGCCGGATGCATGGTCACGGATGGCAAGATCTTGCGGGATAGTTCTGTTCGGCTGATCCGTGATGCGATTGTGGTCTACGAGGGTCAGCTGGGTTCTTTGAAGCGATTCCAGAACGATGCGAAAGAAGTGGTCTCCGGCTATGAATGCGGAATTACCATTGCCAACTTCAATGATGTCAAAGAAGGCGATATTATCGAATCCTATGGCGAGCGCGAAGTGCCTGCAGAATAGAGGTTATAGAAATGAAAAGTGTGAAACAAGAACGCCTTGAAGGCGTAATTCGTAAGGAAATTTCCGAATTTATTCAGCGTGAAATTAAGGATCCTGCCTTAGGATTTGTGACAATCACGGATGTTGAATTGACCAATGATAATTCCTATGCCAAAGTATATGTTTCCTTTCTGGGAAACAAGGGAAGCAGTGAGAAAGGGCTTGATGTCTTGAATAAGGCAAAAGGTCTTATCCGCACGCATGTGGCAAAGTCACTCTCAACACGTAAAACACCGGAACTTATTTTCAAGCTTGATCAATCATTGGATGAAGGCGATCGAATCGAATCCATTCTGAAAGATATTCAAGCAAAATAATCGATACCCTCAGTATTCCATTCTGAGGGTATTTTATATATGGTTCGCATATTTCATTAGTTTATGTTTACAATTTATAAAAATCAATGCTATAGTTAATGGGGGTGCTTATGTTTAAACGCGATATTATTCAATCACTCAATGATCTAGAGTTATCAGTTTTCAATTATGTCATTGAACATGCTGATCAGGTCTTAGGCATGCGTATCCGGGATCTAGCAAATAATGCTCATGTATCCACGACAACAGTGCTTCGGTTCTGTAATAAATTCGGCTGTGAGGGGTATAATGAATTCAAATTCCGTCTGAATGAGTTTTTGAAGAAGAATAAACGAATTGCGCTCGGCCCCAATGATATCAGCATGATCGACTATTTCAGTGAACTGAACAATGAAAAGTTCAATGCCACAATCAGCAAGATGAGCGAGATTATCGTTCAGGCTGAACATGTTATTTTCTTCGGTATCGGGACAAGCGGAATCCTGGGAGAATACGGTGCCCGGCTCTTTTCTGGCTTCGGGAAGTACAGCTTATTCATCAAGGACCCGTTCTTTCCTATTCCAGAAACCCATCTTCCTCAGACGGTACTGATTGTCTTCTCTGTTTCAGGTGAAACCCAAGAGGTCATTACTCAGGTGAGTGCCTATAAGCAGCATCATTGCACAGTGATTTCAATTACCAATACGAAAAATTCAACACTTGAACGGATTTCAGATTTAAGTATAACCTACAATATGCCGTTTCGAATCAATGCGAATCAAGTCAATCTCACATCCCAGGTTCCAGTAGTTCATATCATTGAATCAATTGCAAGGCAATTGAATGAGGCTAAAAACAAGTTGTTACAAAATGAATAACTTGTTTTTTATTGCCTGATATCCTCTGTTTTAGCTGTTTATCGCGTATAATTGAATTAAGAAAACGGTTACAGGAGGATAATGAAATGAAACATGATTTTCTATGGGGTGGTGCAGTCGCTGCTCACCAGCTGGAAGGAGCTTGGGCTACGGATGGCAAAGGCGTCTCTACTGCAGATGTGTTAACGGTTGGCGGAGTTGGAAAACGGCGGCGGATTACGGCTGGTGTCCGTCCGGATGAGTACTATCCCCACCACGATGCCATTGATTTCTATCATCATTATAAAGATGATCTTGCATTGATGGCGGAAATGGGTTTTAAAGCATTTCGAACCAGTATCAACTGGACCCGTATTTTCCCGACCGGGGTCGAGGATACACCGAATGAGCAGGGATTGAAATTCTATGACAATCTCTTTGATACGTGTCTGAAGTATGGGATGGAACCTGTGATTACACTGAGCCATTTCGAAATCCCCTACTATCTTGTTGAGCATTTCGGTGGGTTCAGAAGCAAAGAGGTAAGTCAGTACTTTGTTCATTTTGCGAAAACAGTCATTGAACGGTATCAGTACAAAGTGAAATACTGGCTGACATTCAATGAAATCAACAATCAATCCGGATTTGAAGATCTCTCTTGCTTTACAAATTCAGGTCTGGTCTTTGAGGAAGGGGATAATCGTGCTCAGATCACCTACCAGGCCGTGATCAACGAGTGCATCGCCAGTGCAGAAGTTGTTGCCTTTGCCCATGCGTTGAATCCAGGGCTGAAGATGGGGTGTATGCTGGCGTGTGTCCCGCTTTATCCAAGCACCTGCAGACCAGAGGATCTGCTGTTGGCTCAGCGGGCAAACAAGCAGAGAACTTACTTCTATGGCGATCTCTTTGTGCACGGGGTTATTCCAGAGTATATGGTCAAGGAATGGGAGGCAACGGGAATTTCCGTTGAAATCAGCGAGCGTGAGCGTGCGATTCTGAAATCCGGTACTGTTGATTTCATCAGTCTTAGTTACTATATGTCCTTTACAATCAGTACAACTGAACAAAGCAAGAGCCATCAGGTTATGCCAGGGATATACTTGGTGAATAATCCGTATATTCAGGCCTCTGATTGGGGATGGCCGATCGATCCTCAAGGACTGCGCTATGTGCTCAATGAGCTCTATGACCGCTATCAGAAACCGTTGTTTATCGTTGAGAACGGGTTTGGGGCAAAAGATGTTGTCGAAGGGGGGAAGATTCATGATCCTTACCGGATTGACTACCTTAGGCAACACATTGAATCCATGAAGCAGGCCATTGAAATCGATGGCGTGGATATAATGGGTTACTTGGTTTGGGGCTGCATTGATCTTGTCAGTTTTGGGACTGGTGAAATGGACAAGCGCTATGGCATGATTTATGTTGACCGGGATAATCGCGGTCAGGGATCACTGAAGCGGCTGAAGAAGGATTCCTTTGACTGGTATACCAAAGTTATCGCAACCAATGGTGAAGATCTGAGCGAGGTTCATCAATGAAGACTTTTGAAAATGTATTGAACAAGGTATTAGGTCCAGTCGCAAACTGGATGGCAGGGAGCAAGCTGTTCTCGGCATTGACGGATGCGTTTATGAAACTGACACCAGTAACATTAGGAGTTGCCGTGCTGATGATTATCGGGAATTTCCCGATTCAGCCGTGGCTGGATTTCCTGAATGGTTCTGGTTTGAATGTTCATTTTAATGCCGCTATCGGTGCGACGACCGGTATCATGTCTGTTCTGGTTGCTTTTGCCTTTGCAAATGAATATGCGAAGAAATTAGGCCATCGTAATGTTATTCCGGCAATGCTGGCTGTCGTGTGCTTCTTTCTTCTGATGCCACAAGTGGTTGATTCATACTCAACAGTTGATGGGAAAATTGTCTACGGTGTCACTGAAGCATTCACTACGACATTTACAGGTGGTACCGGGTTATTTGTTGCTATGTTTGTCTCTGGTTTTGTCGTTAAGCTCTATGATTGGCTGATGAAGAAGAATCTTGTCATTAAAATGCCGGATAGTGTTCCTCCCAATGTGAGCGAGTCCCTTGCGCCTTCAATTCTGGCGGGTATTATCATTGTCCTCTTCTTTGCAGTTCGCGTCATCTTTGCGTATACGCCGTTCATGACAGTCTTCTACTTTGTCTATGGATTAATTCAATTCCCGTTGCAGCAGATGATGAAGTTTGAAGTCTTGATTATTGTGATCTATATGCTGGCGAATGTTATGTGGTTTTTTGGAATCCATCCGAATTTTGTTTATTCCATCATTTCGCCGATTGCTTTGGCAAATACCGCGGATAATATCAAGGCGTTCCAAAGCGGTGCGGCACTGCCTTACTTAATGATGGCCATTGTCGGCCTAGCCTGCGGAAACGGCTTCGGTGGACAAGGCGGGACACAGGGATTGGTTATCTCAATGTTCACTGCCAAGTCAGAACGCTATAAAGCGATGCGTAAATTGGCTATCGGTCCATCCATCTTCAATATCAATGAACCGCTGGTTTTCGGAATGCCGATCATGCTGAATCCGATTTGCTTCTTCCCGATGCTGCTGAGTCCGTTGATTGTCGGCTATGGGGCATTGTTCACCGCTAAGCTATTGAATTTCACGGAATTGAATCCGACGATTCAGCTGGCTTGGACAACGCCGGGTCTTCTCCAAGGCGCTTTGCTTGGCGCTTGGAAATTCTTCCTGATTGCGCTTGTCGTCTTGGTGCTCTATACGATTGTATGGTTCCCTTTCTTCAAGATAATGGATAATAAAGCATACCGTGAAGAAAAAGGGCAGCTTGAGGAGAATGTTCAATGATTCTTGCTATCGATATCGGAGCTACCTATATCAAATATGGAATCGTCGATGATGACTATCTGATCACAGCTCAAAATAAAGTATTGACTCCGAAGCAATCGTTGGAAACATTGCTGGAAGCCTTGGATGCGGTGGTTGAGGAGTTCCGTGAATGTGCGGGTATTGCGATTGCAGCTCCTGGAACCATCGATCAGAAGCAAGACTGCATTCTTGGAGGCGGAGGCCTGGAGTATCTGGATCATGTTCGTTTGCGTCCGCTACTGAGTGAACGATATGGCAAACGCGTCAGTTTGCTGAATGATGGGAAATGTGCCGCTTTAGGAGAATTGGCCAGCGGCTCCTTGAGTGGCTACCACGATGCGGTAGTCATGGTCTTGGGAAGCGGTGTAGGAGGAGGCCTGATCCTAGATGGAAAGCTGCGGGATGGCGCGCACTTCTATGCCGGTGAAATCAGTTTTATCTTTGATAGCTTTGTTGATGGATACAATGACCAGAAGATGTTTGCGAAGCGGGCCTCGGCAGTTGCTCTGATCCAATCGATAATAGCGGCTGCTGAATTGCCTGAAACAACTACGGGTGAAGAGGTTTTTGATCTTATCCGATCCGGACATCCGGAAGCGCAGCGTCTCTTCAAACGGTTCTGTTTTGAAATAGCCAACCAGATTGTCAATCTCCAGTATATTCTTGATGTGGAGGTCTATGCGATGGGCGGGGGAATCAGTGCACAACCGCTTGTCGTTCAAGAAATACGGACAGCTTTGAAAACCATTTACACCGGATTTCATGAATCGAGAGCCTTACCGGAAGTAATCGCTTGTACATTAGGCAATAATGCAAATCTCATTGGAGCTGCCTATCATTACCATAGCGCCTGAACCGAACCCACTATCTCGGGCGGTTTAATCAGTGAGTAGGCTTGAGGGTTGATTCCTGTATTGAGAAGGAGTTAACCCTTTTAATTTGCTCTGTTTTTGTCACAGACTGTTCTCATCGTTGCCGTTCGATGACATTGCACTCATGAGAATCTTAGTTTCATGATAATCAATCAATCTAACCAAGTATTCAATCCCAGGTTGATTAATACCATACTCCATTCCTAATGAACTTGCCGTTTATCCTGATTTGCGTTTCATAGCCTTCTGTTTTCTGCTTTCGTGTTCACTCGGTCATTTAAAAACCGCACCTCCTCATCTTTGTTCAAGATTCGGGGTGCGGTTCAAATTTTCATTTTTTCTTATCGGTTATAGAATTCAACAACCAGTGATTCATTGATCTCTGCATTCAATTCTGAACGTTCAGGGAGACGAGTGAAGACACCTTTCTTGTTTTCTTTGTCCAATGTTACGTAATCAACAGTTCCAACACTTGCTTCCAATGCATCTGCAATGCTAGGCATTGTCCGTGATTTTTCTTTGACTTCAATCACAGAACCAGGCTTAACCTGGAATGAAGGAATGTCAACTTTCTTGCCGTTGACAAGGATGTGGCCATGATTGACCAACTGACGAGCACCGCGGCGGGTTCTCGCAAGGTTTAAACGATAGACGACATTATCAAGTCTTGATTCCAGTAAGAACAAGAAATTATGTCCGGTATTTCCTGATTGTTTGGTTGCTTTAATGAAAGTGTTGTAGAACTGGCGTTCTGTTACACCATACATAAACCGAATCCGTTGTTTTTCACGAAGCTGAAGTCCATAGTTTGAAAGCTTCGCTCTGCGATTTTTTCCATGCTGACCTGGAGCGTTGGAGTTCTTCACCAGTTTCAAGAACTGAGAAGCTTAAACGACGGGATACCTTCCAAGTAGGTCCTTTAATGCGTGCCATTAGTAATCCTCCTGTTTTCCGGCTCGAAGACAGTACAAGCCAAGACCACGAGTGTTTATCATAATGTTTCACCTTTCAGCCAGGTTACTCGATATCCTATGATGGGATAAACGCTGATGTGATTTCCTTGTATGCTGCTATCATTTTGCGCTTAATCAATATATCAGTTATAGTCAGCAAAGTCAATGAAAAAGGGCTTATTCGTAGATTTTATGTTTCATGGTCAGGATGCCGGCCCCCTCATTTTCAAAGTTTTCCAAGGGAAAGCCCATCACCGTTGTTTTTTCGGGTTCAATCCGCTGCTCCAAAATATCCGAGCAAAGCCGATCCATATCGATAAGTGTCTGGTAAGAAAGGTGAGTATCCTGGGTGTCGGGATAGTTCCAATCGGTATGCATGGTATGACCGCCATGATAGGTGTAATCGGCATAAGGCGCCAATACTTTCAGGGCATGACGGATATTCTGCTGGTAGATTTCAACGGATTGGGCACCGAGGATCCATAGCCAGACTGGCTTGCCGAAACTGTCTCCTGTATATACTATCCGGTCCGACTCATCAATCAGGACCAATGAACCTGGCGTATGGCCGGGGAGTTCTACAACTTTCAAGCCGCTCTTTCCAGAAGTCAGGATATCGCCTTCGTAAAGGCTGGTGTAGCGGGATACAGGATGGCAGCGCACTTTGCCTTGCAAGGCAAAGCTGCCGACCACGCTGAAAACACGCAGCTTCCACTTCCAGGCCTGTTTGTCTTTTGCGCCGACATACACTTGCTTGAAGGCCTCTGCGTGGTCCATATGATCCACATGGGCATGGGTAAGCACACATTCAATCGGTTTGTCCGTGATAGCTTCCAGGACAGGAAGCAGGGGCTCATCAACCATGCCGGTGTCAATGACGAAGGCCTTATGTGCATGGATGCTCAGATAGATTGAATTTTTATTGATTCCATCGATTGCATAGGAATGTTCTCCGATCTGCTTGATTGTGTATTTTGAATCACTCATAAAAAACCTCGATTCTTCTTCTTTCATTATAACGTGCTTGGAACCAACATACAAATTTAAGATTATGCAGGATTTCAGTGTGATTTGCCGATGTCCGTTTATGATTTCAATGATTTCACCGTTATTTTTTATGGAAGTTATGGTAAAATAGTGAAAGTAGATATAGGTGAGGTGCGCAATGGATTTTTCAGTCATTTTAGATATCTTGCAACGTCAGGAAACTTTTTTTGTTCTGATTACCCTGATTGTTGTCTTATTGGTCTTCTTCGTGGTGCGAACAATCCTCAAGAAAAGACTGTCAAAAACATTTTCTGAATGTGAAGTCCGCTATAATGCGATCCGCAGTGTTCCTATCTTATTTAAACTGAATAAAGCCAATGGTCTTGCAAAGGTCAACAAGGATGTGAGTGAGCGGGTGGAGAAGGCTAAGAAGACCTATGAAACCCTTCAGGAAGATATTGCCGGATTAGCGGATATGCTGGCCAATTGCGAAGATAATATAGTCGACGGCCGCTTGAAGAAGGCCAAGAATCAGCTCACGGAAGCAACGCCCTTGTTTGAACAATTCGAGGTTCGTGTCCGTGATCTGGATCATGAGCTGGATGGTTTACTGGAAGAAGAGTCACACCAGCGCGTCTTGATTATTGAATACAAAGATGAATTCAGAATGATTAAATCACGGTATGTCCAACGGGGCAATTCATTGACCTATGCTCATGAGGCCCTGGATCAGCAAGTCAAGGAAATTGAAAATGGATTCTCTTCGTTTGAAGAGTGGATGTTTGCAACCGAATTCGATAAAGCCAAGGTACAATCCAGCGCGATCCGTGAATCCATGGATAGCTTAAAAACCAAGATTGATGAGCTTCCTGATTTGATTGTGAAGGCTAAAGGTGTCATTCCTCAGCTAATCGGGAATGTTTCTGAACTTTACGGCGTTGCCCGTGATAAGAGCGTCTATCTGGATCACCTGGAAGTTCCCAGGAATCTTGAGGTGGTTTCTGAAACACTGAAAGATGATCTGACCCACCTTAAATTGGCGGAATATGATCATATCAAGGAACATCTGAAGGAAAGTGAAGTCCGGCTTGAACAGCTCAAGGAACAGATTAACCGTGAAGTCAAAGCTAAGGATGAAGTCGATGTGGTTTCAGCAGCAGCTTTTTCATTATTGGATACCTTGACCGGACAGGTCGCGCAATTGAAGAAAGATATTCCGGTAATTATTGCCCGGTTCAATTTCCCTGACTTTGAGGTCCGGGTCAATGCCTGCGAAAGCCGTGTGAATGATCTCATGATTTTGCGCAGCAAATTAATTCGGATGCAGAATGAAGAGCGTATTCCATCGTCAACTTTATTGATTTCATTGCGGGAGTGTCAGCAGGATGTTGAACTTTGCGGCAAAGATATCAATACACTGTTGACGCTGATTGATGAGGCAAATGCCGATGAGACGCGGGCACGCAAGCAGGTTCTAAAGCTTTACAGATCGGAAGAGCGTCGT
>CALNCD010000020.1 GCA_937874965.1 uncultured Erysipelotrichaceae bacterium
AATAGATCAAGGAAGTTAGGGTGAAGCTATGAAATATACAAAATGAAGTTTATCCATCACCAAGACATAAGTGCAAAATCACTGATGTATCTTTGTACACGGAACAATTCCTAGTAATTCATACGTCTGATTCACATGTTCTTATAGTTTGAGTTTCTGTGCAATGAAACGTTGGAAAGCCATGAAACTTTGCGTTTGATGATTTGATTGAATGAATGAGTCGGATTGTATTTTGGAAAAGAAAATTCGAGTTCGAGTAGAAAGAGGAGCTGTTTTGATGTATCATCCATTATGTTGAAGGATGGGTTATGCGTGGCACTTCTGGTTGATGTTTCCATGCGTAAATTATACCAAAAAGATAGCTCGCAAAGTTAAAATAGCGAGCTATCTTTAAGCTGTTTATTCAATACAACCCCTTCTTTTAGTTTGCTGTTCGCAATATTCTTGGATTTAATAAGCAGTTAGATCCGTTCGAAAACCAATGTTGCCTGGATGCGATCCCCACCGCCGAATCCTTTGCTTCCACCATTGGATGTGCTTATGGTATGCAGCCGGTAGCCTTTTCTGACTTGGGTATTGATTACGCTTTCCAGCTCATTCAAATTACCAGAACCTGTTCCTAAGAATTTTTCTTTCAGTGTAACTTGAAGCACAACATAAGGCAATAGATCCCCCGATGCTTCGGAAAATGACCCTTCTTTTTTTACGTCTTCCCAAAATCCCATAATCAAAAATCTCCTCTCTTTTCTATGATTATACCATAGGTGTTCACGAGGATTAGCGAAATGAAGCACAGATTATCCAATCCTTGAATAATAGTTGTAGATATTCCGAATATAAAGCAATTGGGTATAGTATAGTCTGCTATCCGAGAATCAGATAAAGGCTCAGAATCAGCATGACGATTGTAACGGGTTGCCATAGCTTTCGTTCTTTTCGGCTTTTCGTGATACTGTTCGAGAATACCGCAAGACTGTTGAATGCAAGGATGATCCATTTATAGAATGATGGAAAGGAGATCATCTGATGCAGTAATCCGACATGCTGTAAAAGGTATACGGAGAAGGAAGTTAAGATCAGGATTGAGATTAAAGGGGCAATCCGCATGATCATAGGCAAAGAGCCCGTGCGATAGCCTCCCATCGTATATTTACCCCAGGGCTTGCCGAGAATCAGCCCGAATTGAAAGCCGAGAACAAATAACGTACAGATGCCGTATAGAATTGCTGCAAGCTCACGCATAGTGATTGTCTCCTTATTTTACCGATATACCTTGATTCTATCCAATTCCGATGATAGATGAAAGACAAATCATCAATTCTTAACAAATGCATCTAAGAGTTATCTGTACCGTTGATCAAAACGGGTTTATTGTCCACATGTCTATGGGAAGAAGCAAAGAAGGTTCTTTTCCTGATGAAATTACGGTTCTAATTCTTTGAATGGCTGTCCGGTTTTATCAGGACAATAATACCGATCAACAGTCCAGGAATAGAGGCACCTTTCATAAATCCGGAAAGGAATTCTTGGAAAGAATTGCCTGCATCAAAATGTGATAATGAGAAAAGTGTCAGGAAAAAGCTGATGATAAGGATGCCGAGGACAACCTTTTTTTGTTTTTCAAGTTTCTGGACTCTCGAAAATAAATCAAGCACCAGCGGATTATCACGCAATGCGGCGTTGCACTGACCACGATCATGTCCGTCAAGCAATTCGGATAGGGAAACATCCAATTCCTTGCAAAGCAGGGGAAGGATTCCGTAGTCGGGCATATTTCTGCCGTTTTCCCACTTTGATATTGTTTTGTTTGAAATTCCAAGTCTTTCTGCGAGTTGTCCTTGGGTTAGGTTTTTTTCTTTTCTTTTTTGGGCAATATAGATCCCGGTCGTTGTTTGATTCATCAAGGCTCCTCCTGTTGTACTGCCAGTATTGTAGCGAAGAATCAGCGATAAATACATCCCTTATCAGGCGAATATCGCTGGAATCTATGATTATGGCCTATATGTATTCATGGCCGGTTTATTTTCAAGGACAGAATGAAAATACATGATTGTAAACTGTAGTGATAAATCCGTCCTCATTGATGAAGAAATTGGATGGATCCGCTGAATTCGAATCTGTTATAAATTATACTGGTTATGGATTGAATGGCGGGATAAAGCATTGATTATCGCTTTCAAGTCAATTTCACTGTATGAGTGAAATTATCTGAGCTATTCTTTTGTTTAGACATTCTATACTTTAAGTAAAGGAGGAAATATGGAACAGCTGAGTATTCGCGCTTTAGAAATTATTCGGTTACTTGCGGATGAGACCACTGCTGTCACCAGTGATAAACTTGCATCGGCATTGCAAGTTACGCCAAGAACGATCAAGCAGGATATTAAACTTATCATGGGACTGCAAGACTCCTTCGGATTTGAGCTGAAATCTGTGATCGGTAAAGGGTATCTTCTTCATATCCTGGATTATAAGAAGTACCAGGCGATTGTTGATCGGATGTATGCACACAGTGATTATAATTCAAACAGCCATCGGATTCATACCATCATCCGACGGTTGCTTCTGAGTAATGTCTGTATAAGTTCACATGAGCTGGCGCAGGAAATGTATGTGTCTCAATCAACACTAAACAGTGATATTCGGTCTGCGAGAAAAGTTCTGAAAGAAGAAGGACTTGAATTGTATGGATTAGCGAACAAAGGCTTTGCAATTCGTGGGAATGAGGTCGATATTCGGAGGGCGATTTCCAAGTTTATCGATGTTGATATCTTCTCCATTGAAAGCTACAATCAGTTTTTCGGAACACAGGTTCTTGATTATCGGCGGATTAGGCAGCTCACGGATGATTTTATTAATATCTTCAGGGACTACAACAACGATTTTCTAGGAATCAGTATTACCAATATTCTGATACATATTATTATTGCGATCAACCGCATTACCAACGGCAACAGCATTGATCTCAAGGATCACATCACGCATGAAGAAACGCGGGAATTTGAAATTGCGACAAGGATCAGCGAAGTGATTGAACGGGAATTGACAGTGAAGCTTTCGGAAAAGGAAGTGAATTACCTTGCTTATTGTCTTATCGGAAAGGGCCTTTACCATTACGATAACCTTGCGGTGAAGCATTTCATTTCAGTCGTCTACTCAACAATCAACAAGGTGTTTTCCCTCGAATTGAATCAGAACGAAGATTATTCAAAGACGCTCTATTATCATACGATGGCACTGCTTGACCGGTTGAAGTTCGGGATTGAAATTGAGGAAGAAGCAACCATTAAACGGGTGAATTCCAATTTTGTCTTTGAATATGAACTCGCCTTGATCTACAAGCAGGAGTTCTATCAAGTCTATCATGTGGAAATCAGCGAGGTTGAAGTCAGCTATGTCGCCTTGCATTTCGGAGCCGTCCTTGAAAACATTCGCCTGAGCAAAACACTGCCGAAAATGATTTTAATTACCGAAGCCCGTCCGAGTCAGGCGTTGATGATCAAAAATGAATTGATTTCCCATTTCAAAACCTCAATACACGTCCTTAATGTGTATTCACCTTATGAAATCAAAACACTTGATCTAAAGAAAATGAACTATGTTGTCTCAACGTCCAAAATTCCCTTCTTAAATCCTAGTCGATATCTGCTGATTTCCGAAAAGCTTTCGAAGGTGGATTTTGATAAGTTGGATGCCTATGTCAGCAATGAGGCAAAGCTGGTTAAAATATTCGATCGTCATCTGTTTGTGAAAGAGATCAAGGGAACGAATTATCATGAATGCTTGATTGAGTTGGGAAAACTGTATTACCGCCAAGGAGTCATCGACGATTTTGATCTGTACCTAGAGAATTCGATCGAGCGGGAAAAGCTCCAATCAACCCGGGCTGGCTACATTCTTGCTTTTCCTCATAGTCTTGTGCCCATCGCCCGTAAAAATTTTATTTCAGTCGCTATTTCCAGGCAAGGAGTAAAGTGGATTGATGGGGGAATTGTCAAGATCATGCTTTATGTTGGATTAAAAGATCTGGAAAAGCATGAATTTGAATATGTCTTTGGCTTGTTGTCAAAGATTACCAGTAACCGGGAGTTAATTGATCAGCTTGTTGTTACGGATAGTTTTGAGGATTTCATTCATACCTTGACGTATGGTATGAAAAAAAGAATTGAAGGAGAGAGTTGG
>CALNCD010000021.1 GCA_937874965.1 uncultured Erysipelotrichaceae bacterium
GGCAAGCATACCGACAATTGATCCGACCACTGCGCCGACAATCGATAAAATCAGCACTACCTGCAAACCGCTGACAAACAATCCCATGTATGGAAGGATCTTTGCGAAATTCAAATTCATACATTCTCCACCTTTCCCATAAAAAAAACGTCCAATAAGGACGTATAATTACGCGGTACCACCTTAATTTCACTCCAAGGAATGAATCTCAATCTGTTAACGCCAGCGACGAACCTGCCTCAATAGATTCGACAGACCAGTTCCAAAGCACGTTCCCAAGACTTTCAGCACTGTTTGCAGCAATCACAGCTCTCTGAGGAAGAAAGACAAGGTACTTCTCTTTTTCAATACTATTGTTATCATTATACTTAATTCTGACACGAATGCAACCTTATTCGTAAAATTCCTTGAGATTGCGAAGCCCTTTAGGGTAGTAATTGTTTAAACGGTGCTCACTGCACTTGCCAAATCCAAGCGAATAGCCATGGTAGGTTACTCGAGTCCAGCCTTGAGCAGCACAAGAAAGGACCTGACCGTTGAGGAACTGATATGCCTCGGACTCGGAAACTTCCAGAATCTGAGGGAATAGAGAAGCAAAATGGCAACTCAACGCAGCCTGATGGGCAGGAATGAACCGTTGTCCCTTCCCTTCCAGCAAGATCACGCCCTGATGAATCAGCCACGGCTTTTCAGAAAGTATACCTTGGAGACTCGCTAAGCAGCGATTCCCTTCTTTATGAATGGACCAAGACGCATCCAGGTTCAGACCCGCAGCTAAGAGACGGGCTTGTTTTGAACGTTGTATTTCCAATAATGAGGGACGTTCTGGCTTCGAGACCTGAATGCAGGCAATGAAGTGACCCTCGCCAAAATCCATCGGAAAATAACGGGAAACAAACGGACCGAGCGAACCATAGCCTTCAACAGAATATGGCAAGCGTACCTTAGCAAGAGAACATTCGGGATGCGCATCGAGAAAATGCTCAAGCACCTCTTCGTTTTCAATTGTATTGAAGGTGCAGGTTGAATACAGAATCGTTCCGTGGTTTTGGCAGAGCTGATAGGCATCTTCCAGAATTGAACGCTGAAGTTCCGCCAGTTTTACAGGATTATTATCCTGAACAGCTTTAAGCAAATGAGGATGACGCCGGTAAAGGCTTTCGCCGCTACACGGTGCATCCACGACAACATGGTTAAACGTGTTGGGCCATGTCTTGGCAAGCGTGGGCGTTGACGTCTGCGTAACGGCATAATTATCAGCTCCCCATCGTTCCAAGTTACTTTGCAGAATACGATTCCGCTGTGCCGAGATCTCGTTCGCTACCAGAAAGCCGGTATGATTCAACCGGCTTAAGAGCTGAACTGACTTTCCCCCAGGAGCTGCGCAAAGATCAATAATCCTGTCACCAGGTGCAATTGACAGAGCATCACAGACCAAGGCAGCACTGGGTTCTTGAAGATAGAAAAGCCCCGCATGATGGAACGGAGTTACCCCAAGCAATGATTGACTCTCGTCAAGATAAACCAGATCAGAGGAAGTTTTATGCACTCCTTGCGGCTTTAAGTGCTCAAAGACATCCGGACTCACTTTCAAGGAGTTGAGCCGCAGACTTCGGGTATAGGGTTGCTGATAGCTGCGAAGAAACGCTTCATAACGCTCTGATGGGAGAAGCTTCCGCATCCGTTCGAGAAACAACTCAGGTAATTGGATGTTCATTAAAGTATTCCACGCATTGGTTGCGGTCTTGATTCATGACTTTAATCAGTTCATCGACCGAACTTAACTTGAGTTCAGGACGTGAATAATGAAGAAATGCGATTGACATTTCTTCGCCATAGATCATCGTATTGAAATCAAGGATATTGGTTTCAATTGAAACATCACTGCGATGATTGAAGGTTGGATTATGACCTACGTTAATCATGCTTCGATAGGATTTGCCCTTCACAGTTGTGATTCCGAAGTATACACCGTTTTTCGGTAATAAATACTCTGAAGAATAGGCTAAGTTGGCAGTTGGGAATCCGATCTTGCTTCCTTGACGGCGCCCCCCGATGACAAACCCCCGGATCGTGTACGGACGTCCCAGTCCCTCTTCAGCAGCTTCCATCAATCCGTTCTGGATATTTTGCGAGATCAGCGAAGAACTGACTTTGACATGATCGTTGCTTACTTTTTCGACAATTGTT